>NZ_JBFTRC010000093.1:0-21380 GCF_056399325.1 Allobosea sp. 01N443 | reverse complement strand
ACATCACCGTGAAAGCTCAACGCTGACAGAGCGCTGCGAGGCGGCTAAGACCGCTTCATGAATTATCATCACAGCTTCCACGCCGGAAATTTCGCCGACATCCTCAAGCATGTCGTGCTGATGCGCATCCTGACTCATCTCGGCGCCAAGGATACGCCCTATCGCGTCATCGACACCCATGCCGGTRCCGGCCGTTACGATCTCGGCTCCGAGGAAGCGCTGCGCACGCATGAATGGAAGGACGGCGTGGCTCGGCTCGACCAGTCGCCGCTCGCCTCCAGCGTGGAGGCGTTGCTGGCACCATGGCGCGAAGCTGTCGCGGTCGCACGGGAAAGCCATGGCGCCGGCAGCTATCCCGGCTCGCCCTGGCTCTGCCGACACGCCATGCGGGCGGAGGACCGGCTTATCGCCGCCGAACTGCATCCAACCACTTGCAAAAAGCTCGCCGCGACGCTCGGTCGCGATTCGCGCTGCAAGGCGCTGGCGATCGACGGCTGGACGGCGCTGCGCGCCAATGTCCCGCCGAAGGAACGACGCGGACTCGTGTTGATCGACCCGCCCTTCGAGGAGAAGGACGAGTTCGCGACGATGGCGGCCGAGTTCATTGCCGCGCACCGCAAATGGCCGACCGGCATTTACGCGCTCTGGTATCCGGTCAAGGAGCGCCGGGCCGCCGACGGCCTCGTGAATGCGATCGAGGATGCCGGCATCGGTCGCCTGCTCAGGCTCGAGATCGATGTCGACCGCCCCGAAGCCGCGGGAGGTCTCGGGGCCACCGGTCTGCTTGTGGTCAATCCGCCCTGGAAACTGGCGGAGGAAGCTCTCCTCCTGTTGCCGGCATTGTGCGAACGCCTCGCGCAAGGCCCGCGGCCGCGCTACCGTTGCGAGCCGATCCGCCCGGACGGCTGACATCTCCAGAACTGACCGGAATATGACCGATGCTGACCTTGCGCACCTCCCCAGCCTCCCCCTTCGGCCGCAAGGTCAAAATTGCCGCCCATGAGCTCGATCTCCTGGGCCGCATCGAGATCGTCGCGGCGGATACCACCGATCCCAAGGACACGTTGCGCGCCCAGAACCCGCTCGGCAAGATTCCGGCGCTGGTGCTCGAGGACGGCTCGGCACTGTTCGATTCCCGCGTCATCGCCGAGTATCTCGACCATCTCGCCGGTGGCGGCCTGATTCCGTCAGGCGAAGCGCGCTTTGCGCAGTTGCGCCTGCAAGCGCTGGCAGACGGCATCTGTGATGCGGCCCTGCTTCAGGTCTATGAAGGCCGGTTCAGGACGCCCGAGATGCGCAATGCCGCCTGGGTCGAGAATCAGGCTGGAAAGGTCACGCGGGGACTTGCCGCGATCGAGGCAGCGCCGCCAGCCTGGTCTGGCAAACCCCGCATCGGTGAAATCGCACTCGCCTGCGCGCTGGGCTATCTCGATCTGCGCTTCGACGGAACGTGGCGGGCAGCTCACCCCAAGCTGGTCGCCTGGCTCGACGATTTCGCGGCGAAGGTGCCCTCCTTCGAAACCACCCGATTCAAGGGCTGACCGGCTCCGAGCTAAAGCATCGGCCCGAAAAGGGGATTGCGGTTTTCGGGAAAGCCGATGCAAAGACAAAGGGTTAGATCATCGGACTGGATACGATATCCGGTCCGGTGATCTTGTCTCGCACAACAAAAAACCCGGTGGCCGAAGCCACCGGGTTCATTCTGAGCCCCGTGAGGGGATCGGACTAGAACTTGTAGTTCAGGCCAGCGCGGACGACCGAGAACTTGGTCTCGACGTTCGAGGTGAAGGTGCCGCCGGGAACGTTGAACGACTCCTTGTCGAGGTCGACGTAGAGATACTCGAGCTTCGCCGTCAGGTTGTTGGTGAAGGCGTACTCAAGACCAGCACCGACGGTCCAGCCGTACTGGGTGTTGTCGTTGCTGCCAGCGAACACGCCGTTGGAGACCTTGTTCTTCACGCTGCCGTAAGCGAAACCGCCGGTGACATACGGCAGGAACCGGTCGAAGGAGTAACCGACGCGGCCACGAACGGTGCCGAACCAGTTGACCTCGGTCGAGGCGCGGAGGCTGTTAGCCAGGTTGACGGAAGTCGACTTCAGGTCAGCGCCCTGGAAATCGGCTTCAGCGCCGAGGACCCACTGGCCGATCTGATAGTTGTAGCCGATCTGGCCACCACCGGTGAAGCCATCGGGATCGCTGAAGTTGCCGAGGTTGTTGGTGAAAGCGCCCGTGGTCGAGTCGATCTGGCCCCAAGCATAGCCAGCGTTGACGCCGACGTAGAAGCCGGTCCAGGTGAACACTGGCGGCAGATAGATCGGGGCGGCAACCGGGCCCTTGCGGGACGGCAGGTCGGCAGCAGAGGCGGCGCCGGCAACGACGAGGCCGAGGGCCGCGACGCTCGTAAGCAGGTACTTCTTCATTTTAGACTCCTTTAGTCGTCGCTGGTGCCGGCGTGGCCCGGCGGTGATGTCGATGACGCCCTTATAGCCCGCGCCTGCGTCGATGTCTGTTGCGGCTAAAGCACAGGTACATTGCAGACCGCGGCAGAAATGCGGCACGAATGGGGATGACTAAGACCAATTGTTCAACACGCGTTAATTATTATTAAGCCACTGTGAATGGTAAACCGAATACTAACAACGCGTTGACCATATAGTGGAAGCAAGCAGGGAACGCGCGACATATCCTAAGGTTCCAAACAAAATGCGGCCACAATCTGTCACGGTCCTTCGCTTGCTCGTTCCGGGCTCGCGTGCTTAAGCCTTGCAGCACAATCCACGGAATGGACCAGGCCGGTGCCGCCGCTTTCTATATTCATTATTGCTCGGGATGAAGCCGACAGAATCGGCCGTACCATCGACGCCGTGCGAGAGCTGAGCGATGACATCGTCGTGATCGATTCAGGCTCGACCGATGGTACGCAGACAATCGCCGAGCAATGCGGTGCCCGCGTGATCTTCAATGCGTGGCCGGGTTACGGGCAGCAAAAGCGCTTCGGGGAAGACCAGTGCCGCTATAACTGGCTCCTCAATCTGGATGCYGACGAAGTCGTGCCCAGGGAGATGGCCGTCGAGATTGCAGCGCTCTTCGCTCATGGCGATCCGCCTGCGGATGCCTACAGGACGCGCATCGCCGAGATATTCCCTGGCGAGCGCGCGCCGCATCGTTTCACCTACGCCTTGTCGCCGGTTCGGCTCTACCGAAAGGACAAGGGACGCTACTCGCCTTCGCCGGTTCACGACCGTGTCGATCTCTCTTCGGATGCCCGCATCGGCAGGCTGAAGGGCACGGTTCATCATTACTCCGTGCGTTCTCTCGGCGAGCAGATGGCGAAATTGAATAACTACAGCGACGCACAGGCCGACGATCTCGACAAGCGCGGCGAGACCCTTTCGGTCTTCCGGCTGGTCGCCGAGTTCCCGGCCAATTTCGTCAAGGCCTATATTGGCCGGCGTCACGCCCTGCGCGGCGTCTATGGCTTCATGACCGCGATGAACTACGCCTTCTACCGCTATTTGCGCGCAGCCAAACATTGGGAACGGCGCCTCAAGCGTCACTCCGATAAAGATGCACGCAATGGCTGAGGTTGCGCTCGTCACCGGTGGAGCACGCCGGATTGGACGCGCCATCGTCGAGCACCTTGCGGATGCGGGCTACGCGGTTGCGATCCACTACCGCACATCGCACATCGAGGCCGAAGCGCTCGCAGCGGACGTGCGCGGTCGGGGCGGCAAGGCAATCACCGTCGCTGCCGACCTGGCCGATCCCGCGTCGGTCGACACCATCATTCCGGCCGCCGAAGCAGCGCTTGGGCCGGTGACCCTGCTGGTCAACAGCGCCTCCAGCTTTCTGGTCGATGACATCCGCACGATCGACGTGCCGACCTGGAACCGGCAGTTCTCGACCAATCTGCGCGCGCCCTCTGTGCTCTCCGGCGCGATGGCCAATCATCTTCCCGCGGATCGAGAAGGCTGCATCGTCAACATTATCGATCAGCGGGTCTGGAAGCCGACCCCGGAGTATTACTCCTATACCTTGACCAAATCGGCGCTTCTCACGGCAACGACCACGATGGCGCAGGCGCTTGCGCCGCGGATTCGCGTGAACGCCGTCGGGCCAGGGCCGACCTTTCCGAATCCGCAGGACGGCGAGGCCTTGCTCGCGCGCGAGGCCGCGGGATCGCTGCTGCAAAGGAAGGTCGACGCGGCGGATATCGCCGGGGCGGTGCTCTATCTCGCCCGCGCCCGATCGGTCACCGGGCAAATGATCGCCGTCGACAACGGCCAGCACCTGGCCTGGCGAACCCCTGATATCGTGACCTGACGCCCCACCCCACGTCATCTGCAAGACGTTGAGCCGACAGGCAGCCGGGCTCGTCAATCACGCAAGATGGCGACGCCGGGCGAGGCGCGCGACGTCGCCACTGTAACGCTCAGGCTGCGGCCTTGTTCTTGATCGCGCCGATGATAGCGGTCAGGATAGCTCCGCCAGCGCCGCCAGCGATCAGGTTCGACAGGATACCGCCGACACTGAGATTGCCGCCCTGGCTGGCAACACGATGGGTACCAACTGGCCAAGAACGCCGCCGCCGACCAGACCGGCGATGGTGTTTCCGAGAGTTCCGAGATCGAAGCTGGACGAGGCTTTACCCGCAGCATTGCCACCCAGCGCGCCTGCGACGAGGTTGATCAGAAGCTGTTCCATGAGACCCCCAAAGCCATGATGCATGGCCTTGGGAGGATGACTCCGCCCGTTTCTCGAAGCAACCTGAGATTGAACCGGCCGAAAGCCGGCCTATTTCGGTCGCGTCAACGTGATCGCCGAGATCAGCCGGCCGTAATCCGGCTCCTGCCGATGCGTCGTGCGGCGATAGCTGAAGAAGCGCTGTTCATCGCCATAGGTGCACAGGCCGAGGTCGATGAAGCGGCCGATGCCGGCCTCCTGTGCCTTGAAAGCGATGAAGGCAGGCAGATCGAACATGGCGCGCGCAGGATGCTCCGAGGCGTGGAAGAAGCGCGCATAGGTCGCATTCTCCGACTTGAAGCGCTCGATGAATTCCGGCCCAACCTCATAAGCCTTGGCGCTGATCGTTGGCCCAAGCACCGCCAGGATGCGTTCGCGACGCGCGCCGAGCTTTTCCATCGCGGTCACAGTCGCGCCGACAATCCCCGTGAATGCCCCCTTCCAGCCGGAATGGGCGGCACCGATGACGCCCGCCTCGCTATCGGCGAAGAGGATGGGTCCACAATCAGCGGTGGAAACGCCGAGCGCCACGCCGTGAGCCGTGGTCACCATGGCATCGGCCTTCGGCTTCTCCCCGAGCCACGGGCCGGTGACGAGTGCGGCATCCGCGGAATGGACCTGGTGCACACCGACAAGATGCGTGGGCTCGACCTCGAGGTGAGCCGCCATCCGCGCCCGGTTCTCGGTAACATGCGCCTTGTCGTCGTCCGAGCCGAGGCCGCCATTGAGCGAGGCGTAGATGCCCGAGGATACACCGCCCTCGCGGGTGAAGAAGGCATGCGCAATGCCGTGTTCGGCGGAAAGATCGGGCGAAGTGATGAACATGGCGGGTTCCGGCTCAGGCGTCAGCCCTGCTCTGGCATCTGATGAAGGTCAAATCCGGGCAGCAGCGGCAGTCGTGAATCCGATAATGCCAGAACCTTGAACAATTCACCCATCTCGGTCGCGCCAATGGCGGTGAGCCGTGCGAAAGCCGCCTGGATCGCCTCCGCCTGCTCCGGCCGTGCTCTGCCGCAGAGCGCCTGCGCACGTTCCGCCAGCCCGAGCGCCAGCAGGAAATCGCGCTGCGTCGCCGGTCCATGCGCCGCAGCCCCGGCCCGCCACGCAGCCTGCGCCATCCGTTCGAAATCGACATGAACCGTGAGGTCGGCCACACCGGTATCGGCAAGCGGATCAACCATTCGATGCCGATGGACCGCCTGAAGCGTATCTCCGAAGCCTGAACGCCCGGAACCGTAGTCGATGAACAGCGCAGCGCCGCCTTGCTCGGCGAGATGGCCGCCCACCGTCGTCACGACATCAAGCGCTGCGGTCGGCTGTTCGAAGATGCTTCCCTCAGGGGCGGCAATCCCAAGTGCAGGCTCCGGCGCATGGGCGAGCCCGAATGCCAGCTGGCTTGCGGCATTGATTCCGACCAGACGTTCGCGCCAGCCATCTCCGACGCGCACGAATTGATCGAGCGGCAGCGCGTCGAGGAACTCGTTGGCGAGGAGGATCGTCGGCCCCTCCAGCGCAGTCCCGATGCTGTCGTGCCAGACCGGCTCGGTCGCGGAGGCCAAGGTCCGAGCCTGGGCTTGCCGCAGCACGGGGCTCATCTCGACGAGATGCACGGAAACCGCCTCGCGGAAACCCGGAACGATCCGCGCGGCCCGCAGCACATCGGCCATCAACGTGCCACGCCCCGGTCCAAGCTCGACGAGGCGCAAGCTTGCAGGCTCGCCCATCATCCGCCAGACCGCACCAGCCCACAGCCCGATCAGTTCCCCGAACATCTGGCTGATCTCGGGCGCCGTCGTGAAGTCTCCCTCGGCACCGAAAGGGTCGCGGGTCATGTAGTAGCCGTGACGGGGATGGCCGAGGCAGAGCGCCATATAGCGCGAGACGCTGAGCGGGCCCTCGTCCTGGATCAGGCGGATGATCTCCGCCTTGAGCGCATTCACGCGCTAGCCCGTCTGGCGCGCAGCGCCAGATAGAGCCCGGCGAAGAAGAGCGGCACGGACAACAGCATGCCCATGGTGATGCCCCCACTCAGCGCATCGACACTTCCGCCGAACAGGAAGCCGAGCTGCGGATCGGGCTCGCGGAAAAACTCGCAGACGATGCGCGCGACCGCATAACCCATGCCGAAGACACCCGCGACGAGKCCGGGTCGCTTGAAGCCGCCAGCCCGAACGACGAGCGCGAGCAGGATGAAGAGCAGGATCCCCTCCCCCAGCGCCTCATAGAGCTGGCTCGGATGGCGCGGCAACGGCCCGGCATTGGGAAAGACCATGGCGAAGGGCAATCCCGGTGCCGGCCGGCCCCAGAGCTCGGCATTGATGAAATTGGCGATGCGCCCAAGGAAGAGCCCGATCGGAACGACGGCGGCGGCGAGATCGAAGACGCTCAGCGCCGGGTGCCCGCGCCGGCGCGCAAACAGGAACAGCGCCGTCGCCGCCCCCAGCAACCCACCATGGAACGACATACCACCCTGCCAGATCGCGATGATGTCCTGCGGCCGGGCGAGATAGCGCTCAAGGTCGTAGAACAGCACGAAGCCGATGCGCCCGCCGAGCACCACGCCAAGCGCGACCCAGAGCAGCATGTCGTCGAGCTCTTCTGCCGCGGGATGCTTCGAGCTCCCCCACAGCGCAGGAGACGAGACCAACCGGCGTGCATACCACCAGCCCCCGATCAGCCCCACGACATAGGCGAGGCCATACCATTTGACCGAAAGCGGTCCGAGTTGCAACGCGACCGGGTCGATCACCGGGAAGGGGATGGCGAATACGGGCATGGGCAAAGGTCCGGTGGCGGAAGTCGCAGTCTCGCTCAGGCGGTTGCGCACCGCCCATCACACGTCATCCCGGGCGACCCAAGGGACGCTCGGGAGGACTGCGCGAAGGAAAACCTGCCGCGACATGGCCGGCTGGAGGCGAAGTGGTCAAGCAAAAAGGGCGCCGGTATGCACCCCGCCTGCCCTGCTCAGACCTTGATGATGAGCTTGCCGAAATTCTTCCCGTCGAGCAGGCCGATGAACGCCTCAGGCGCCTGGGCGAGGCCCTCCACGATGTCCTCCTTGTATTTCAAGGCGCCTCCGGCGATCCAGCCGGACGCCTCCCGTTCGAAGGCCGGGCGCTGCGCGACGAACTCACGCTGGATGAAACCACGGATCGTCAGACTCTTGGTCAGGACCTGGCGCATGACGATGGGCAGCCGGTCCGGGCCCTCGAAATCGCCCGTGCTGTTATACTGCGCAATCAGCCCGCAGACCGGAATCCGGGCAAAGCCGTTCAGCAGCGGAAACACCGCGTCCCAGACCTTGCCGCCGACATTCTCAAAATAGACGTCGATGCCATTCGGACAGGCCGCCGCCAGTTGGTCGGCGAAATCGGGAGCGCTGTGATCGACGACGGCATCGAATCCGAAGGTCTCGCGGATGAAGGCGCATTTCGTCTCGCCACCCGCGACCCCGACGGCGCGCGCGCCCTTGATCCGCGCGATCTGCCCCACGGCCGATCCCACAGGCCCGCTGGCGGCTGCCACGACCACGGTCTCCCCCGCCTTGGGTTGGCCGATCGTCAACAGGCCGGCATAAGCGGTGAAGCCTGGCATCCCGAGCACGCCCAGCGCGGTCGTGATTGGCGCGGCGGCCGGATCGATCTTGCGCAGATGGCCCCCGTCGGCCACCGCGTAGGACTGCCAGCCGGAATGCGAAAGCACGATATCGCCTGGCCTGAAGTCGGGGTGGCGGCTCTCCAGAACCTCCGCAACTGTGCCGCCTTCCATCACCTGACCGATCGCCACCGGAGCGGAATAGGATTTCTCATCGCTCATGCGCCCCCGCATATAGGGGTCGAGCGAGAGATAGAGGATGCGCAGAACCACCTGGCCGTCGGAAGCCTCCGGAACCGCAGCGTGCTCGAGCCTGAAATCGCTGGGGCGGGGCCGGCCGACCGGGCGAGCGGCCAGAACGATCCTGAGATTATCCTGTTGGGGCATGGGGTTCCGTCCTCCCTCGAGCGCGTCGTTTGGATTGGTCAATTMATATGGGAGCAACGTTGCTCCGGGAGCACCACCTCACCCGTGCATTTTGCCACAGGGCGGCGCACGCTCCTGACATGACGAAACGCCTCGGGCATCTTACATCGGGCTCATGAATCGCCAGCGCACCGACGACTTGCCGGAAGACGAGATCGAGGACGAGGAGGATGGCCTCCCGCTCCCCGACGCAACCGTCGATGCCGGCGAGACCGCGCCCTCCGAACTGAAGCACGGCATCGAGGTCATCGCCGGCTTCGCCAAGCACCTGCCGAACAAGCCCGGCGTCTACCGTATGTTCGATCGGGCCGGCGAGGTGCTCTATGTCGGCAAGGCCAAGAGCCTGAAGAATCGCGTCACGGCCTATGCGCGCGGGCTTGCCCATACCAACGCCGTCGCCCGGATGATCTCCGAGACGGCGAACATGGAATTCGTCACCACGGGGACGGAAACCGAGGCGCTGCTGCTCGAATCCAACCTGATCAAGCAGCTCAGGCCGCGCTACAATGTCCTGCTTCGCGACGACAAATCCTTTCCCTATATCCTGCTGACGGGCGACCACCCTGCCCCGCAGATCGCCAAGCATCGCGGCTCGCGCCAACGCAAGGGCGATTATTTTGGGCCGTTCGCATCGGTCCAGGCGGTGAAGCGCACCATCGACGCACTGCAGAAGGCGTTCCTGCTGCGCTCCTGCTCCGACAGCTATTACGAGAACCGCACGCGGCCCTGCCTGCTCTTCCAGATCAAGCGCTGTGCCGCGCCTTGCACGGGCGAAATCTCGCATGCCGATTACCAGGCACTGGCTGATCAGGCGCGCGATTTCCTGTCAGGCCGCTCCTCGACCGTGAAGCGGACGCTGTCGGAGCGGATGCAGGCGGCAGCGGAGGCTCTCGAGTTCGAGCAGGCGGCGCGCTACCGCGACCGGCTGGCGGCGCTCTCTGCGGTCCAGGCCGGCCAGGACATCAACACCCAGGGCGTCGAGGAGGCGGATGTGTTCGCCATCGATGAGCAGGCCGGGCATTTCTGCGTCGAGATCTTCTTCTTCCGCAACCACCAGAACTGGGGCAATCGGGCGCTCTTCCCTCGCGCCGACAAAAGCCTCACGCCCGCCGAAGTCCTGGCCTCCGTCGTCACCCAGTTTTACGACGACAAGCCGCCGCCACGCCTCGTGCTGCTCTCGCATGAGGTCGAGGAGATCGAACTGATCGGCGAAGCGCTCTCGGCTCGCGCCGGCCGCAAGGTCGAGATCGCGGCGCCCAAGCGTGGCGAGAAATTCGATCTCGTCGCCCACGCCCGGAAGAACTCGCATGAGGCACTCTCCCGCAAGCTCGCCGACAATGCCGGGCAGCAGAGTCTGCTTGTCGCGCTCGGCGAAGCCTTCGGGCTGCCAAGGCCGCCGCGCCGCGTCGAAGTCTACGACAACTCCCACATCATGGGGACGAATGCGGTCGGCGGCATGATCGTCGCCGGCCCGGACGGTTTCATGAAGAGCCATTACCGCACCTTCAACATCTCCTCCGACACCATTGCCGGCGACGATTTCGGCATGATGCGGGAGGTGCTGAAGCGGCGGTTCTCGCGATTGGCGAAGGAGAGCGTGGCAGCGGAGGGCGGCGACGCCGTCGATCTCGCAGTGGCCGAATCTCCTGCCCCGCCCCCCGAGGCTCAGGACGAAACCGCCTTTCCCTCGCGCCCCGATCTCGTCATCGTCGATGGTGGCAAGGGCCAGTTCGAGGCCGCGCGCCTGATCATGGCCGAATGTGGTGTCACCGATATTCCACTTGTGGCCATTGCCAAGGGCGCCGACCGCAACGCCATGCGCGAGACGTTCTTCATGGCCGGCAAGGAGCCGTTCAAGCTGCCACCGCGCGACCCCGGCCTCTATTTCATCCAGCGCCTGCGCGACGAGGCGCATCGTTTCGCCATCGGCACGCATCGCGCCAGACGCAAGCGCGACATCACCAAGAACCCGCTCGACGAGATTGCGGGCATTGGCCCTTCGCGAAAGCGGGCGCTTCTGCTGCATTTCGGCACGGTCAAGGCGATCCAGCGCGCCAAGCTCGACGACCTGATGCGCACGCCCGGCGTCAATGCCGCCACCGCCAAGGCGGTGCACGATTTCTTTCACGATGCGTAGGGCTCGTACACGCCTCGCGGGATTGCGTGTTGACGCTGTCACAAGCGCGCTGCTTTGGTGTTTCCCGTGACGATTCTTCCAGATGCCATCAGGCGGCGGGGCCCTTGGTCCCTGCCAAATTTGCTGACCTACGGCCGGATCGCAGCGATTCCGGCGCTGGTGGCGCTGCTATTCTGGCCGCGCGACGACTGGATGCGCTGGATCGCGTTGGCGATCTATGTCGCGGCGGCTGTGACGGATTATCTCGACGGGTGGATCGCCCGGGCGTGGAGCCAGCATTCGGCGATCGGCCGGATGCTCGATCCGATCGCCGACAAGCTTCTGGTCTGTGCCCTGCTGCTGATGCTTGTCGCAGACGGCACGATCTATGGCTGGTCGCTCTGGGCGGCCATCGTCATCCTCTGCCGCGAGATCCTGGTATCGGGCTTGCGCGAGTTCCTGGCCGAGCTGCAGGTCAGCGTTCCCGTCAGCAAGGTGGCGAAATGGAAGACTACGGCGCAACTCCTGGCGCTCGGCTTCCTCGTTGCCGGCCCCGCCGGCGACAAGGTTCTGCCGTATAATACGCAGATCGGCATCGTCATGCTGTGGCTGGCGGCAATCCTGACCATCTATACCGGGTGGGATTATCTTAACTCCGGAATCCGCCATCTGGTGGATGAGGATGAGCGCGCATCATGATCGACAGTCTGGCCGAGACGCGAACCCTGAAGCTCGTCTATTTCGCCTGGGTCCGCGAACGCATCGGCGTTGCGGAAGAAACCGTGGAGGTGCCCCACGAGGCACGGACCGTGGCTGACTTGGTGGATTGGCTGAGAGGGCGCGACGAAGGCTACGAGATGGCCTTCGAGAATGCCGCGATCGTGCGCGCCGCCATCGACCATGTCCATGTCAAGCCGGAAGCCTCCCTCGCAGGCGCCAGGGAGATCGCCTTCTTCCCGCCGATGACGGGCGGCTGAGGCAAGCCGGGCCCACGCCATGACTCCGGTCGTCCGCATCCAGCGCGAGGATTTCGACCTCAACGCCGAGGTCGCGGCGCTGACCCGCGACCGGACCGATATCGGCGCCGTCGTCACCTTCGCCGGGCTTTGTCGCGATGAAGGTGGCCAACTGGCAGCGCTCGAGCTCGAGCATTATCCCGGCATGGCCGAGGCCGAGATCGGGCGCGTGGCAGCGGAGGCAGTCGAGCGCTGGCCGCTCAATGGTCTGGTCGCCATCCATCGTTACGGGCTGATCAGGCCGGGCGGACAGATCGTGCTGGTGGTCGCCGCATCACGCCATCGCCGCGCCGCCTTCGAGGCAGCCGAATTCCTGATGGACTATCTCAAGACCCGGGCTCCCTTCTGGAAGCGCGAGCACCTGAGCGACGGCACCATCGGCGGATGGGTCGAAGCCAAGGCCGACGATGATACCGCCGCAGCACGCTGGAACTGAATGAATGTCTGGCCAACAGAAGAGCCCGCTGATCTCCGCAGTCGGCGTAGCCACTCTGCTCGGCCTGGGCCACGCCCAAGCCGCCGAAACCRGCATCAAGACCTTCCGTGACTGGATCGCCGGATGCGACAATCTCAAGGGCTGCACGGCCTTGTCGCTGCCCGCGGAAGCAGCGAGCGATATCGGCTTCCTGAAGCTCGAGCGCTCGGCCGGACCGGCCGGTGCAGCCTCATTCTCCCTGCGTCTCAGAGGCGAGCAGCTCAAGGCGCCGCTCTCCGTACAATTGCTTCTGGATGGCGCCCCCTTCCCCGCCGCAGGCAAGAGCCTGCCCGCCCGTCGCGACGGTGAGGACAGCGCAACCCTTCTGCTGTCCGACGCCGATACCGAGGCCCTCATCGCCGCAGCGCGAAAGGCGACCCGGCTGACGGCCAAGCTTGCCGGCAAGACCTACGACATCTCGCTCGCGGGGTCGGTCGCCGCCATGCTCTGGATCGACGAGCAGCAGGGCAGGCTTGGCGGCACGAGTGCACTGATCCGCAAGGGCCCGGCCACGACCGTGCCTGCGGCGCCGGCCCTGCCTGTGATCGACGCGCGGGCGACTGCCGGGTTTCCTGCGCCCGACGCCAAGGCGACGAAGGCCATGGTGGTTGCGCTGCGCAAGCACCTCAAGCAACACGACCCCGACCTTTGCGACGACGGCGGCGACGCGGACTCGGATTCCGACAGCGTCTGGTCGCTTGACGCCTCCACGAAGCTGGTTGGCCTGCTCTGCTCGCGCGGCGCCTACAATGTCACGACCGGCTTCTGGAGCGTGACCGGCAGTGATGTCGCGAAGGCCAGGAAGGTCATGTTCCCTCAACCCGGCGCCAACAGCGACAATCTCCTGATCAATGCCAGCTTCGACCCAGCGACCGGACAGGTCGGCTTCTTCGGCAAGGCGCGCGGCATCGGGGATTGCGGCAGTGCCGGCAACTATGCCTGGACCGGCTCGGGCTTCGTTCTGACCGCCTTGAGCGAGATGCCGGAATGCCGCGGCGTGGATCCGGAGGACTGGCCGACGCTCTATCGAAGCGACGTGAAGCTCGCCAAATAGCAAAAGGCCCGGTCTCTCGACCGGGCCTTTGTTCGATCGCTCACGCTGCCTTGGAGGCTGGCCTCACCGCAGCGGAATAATCTTCCATGATCACCTTGCCCATATTGCCGGTGATGAACTTGTAGGGCCCGATTTCGGAGACTAGCGTCACCTCGGCGGCCGAGCCGGTGATAAAGCATTCCGAGAAGCCCTCGAGCTCCTCCGGGCGGATGCGCCGCTCGACCACTTCGAAACCGCGTGCCCGGCACAGATCGATCACGGACTGGCGGGTAATGCCATTCAGGAACCTGTCGGCGGTCGGGGTGTGAACCACGCCATCCCTTATGAAGAAGATATTGGCGCCGGTGCATTCGGCGACATTGCCTTCCCAGTCGAGCATCATCGCGTCGGCATAGCCGGCCCGCTCCGCCTTGTGCTTGGAGAGCGAGCAGATCATGTAGAGTCCGGCAGCCTTGGCATGGACCGGCGCGCAGGCCGGGTCGGGACGGCGATAATCGGCAACGTCGAGACGCACGCCCTTCAGTTTCTGGGCCATGTCGAACATGCTCGGCCACTCCCAGACCGCGATCGCGGTATGGATGCTGTTGTTCATGCCGGACACAGCCATCATCTCCGAGCCGCGCCAGGCGACCGGGCGGAGATAGGCATCCTTGAGGCCGTTCTCCTTGAGGCAGAGATATTTGGCTGCGTCGATCTCGGCGACCGAATAGGGGATCGCGAAATCCATGATCTCGGCCGACTTGTGGAAGCGCTGCGAATGCTCGGTGCACTTGTAGATGACGCCGTCATAGGAGCGTTCGCCCTCGAAGACACAGGAGCCGTAATGCAACCCGTGGGTCAGTACGTGCACCTTGGCGTCCTTCCACGGCACGAGCTTGCCGTCGAACCAGATCACGCCGTCGCGCTGGTCGAAAGGAATGACAGACATGGGGCAACTCCTCTGCGAGTCTTCATGCGCCGAACTGGGCCACAAGGGCGTAGGGCGCGCAAGCACTGAACAATTACTGCGCTGCAGCAACCGAAAGCGACATAATCAGTCGCCCCGGATGCTTGACCGGTAATCTTCCGTCTGAGATATGTCAACATGGCTGACGTAAAATATGGAGCGCCTCGTGACTGACACGCAAGTCCGATCGACCGATGCGCCCCGGCCCGCGCCCGCCGAGGACGTACCCTACGACCTGATCGAGCTCTTCTTCTTCGCCTATCGCGATTTCGTCAGCGACCCCGACCGCATCCTGGCGGATTACGACTTCGGCCGGGCGCATCACCGCGTGCTGCATTTCGTGCAGAGGCGCCCGGGCCTGACGATCGCCGAACTGCTCGACATCCTGCAGATCACCAAGCAGAGCCTTAACCGCGTGCTGAAGGAGCTTGTCGAGACCGGCTTCGTCGAGTCCCGCATGGGCACGCAGGACAAGCGCCAGCGCAACCTCTATCCGACGGATACCGGCAAGGAGCTGGCCGTGAGGCTGGCGCGTCTCCAGGGCAAACGGATCAATGCGGCGCTCAGCGCCGTCGGCCCCGAGGCAGGCGAGCAGGTGGCGCGCTATCTCGCGGGGTTGATCGATCCCGCCGAACGCAAGAAGGTACTGGGCTTTCTCGCTACGCCGGTGTGAGCTGCGCGGCGAAGAGCATCCAAGCCGGACATGGCACCGTCGCCAAACCGGGGGATCCTGGTCTCCCGGCGGCGGGGATCGCGCTCCGGCTACGAAGAGGACCAAGCCCGATGACCGCAGCCAAGGCCCTGAAGCCGGTCCCAGACGAGGCCCCGCATATCCTCGTGGTCGACGACGACCGCCGCCTGCGCGACCTGCTGGCGCGCTTTCTCGGCGATCACGGCTACCGTGTCACCACGGCCGCCAATGCGGCCGAGGCCGATTCGCGCCTTGCCCATCTCGTCTTCGACGCCATCGTGCTCGACATCATGATGCCCGGCGAGAACGGCTTCGACTTTGCCCGTCGTTTCCGCGGAGGTTCCAACGCCCCGATCCTGATGCTGACCGCGCGCGCCGACAGCGCCGACCGCATCAATGGGCTGGAAATCGGCGTCGATGACTATCTCACCAAGCCTTTCGAGCCGCGCGAGCTCATCCTGAGGCTTGGCAACATCCTCAAGCGAACCATCGTCGTGGATGCCCCGCAATCGGGCAGCCACCCTGATTTCGTCCGCTTCGGCCCCTTCATCTATGGTCTCGCCCGCGGCGAATTGCGCCATGGCGAGGAAACGATCCGGCTCACCGAGCGCGAGCGCGAGATCCTGACGGCCCTGGCCGAGCGCGCGGGTGAGCATGTCCCGCGCGAACAGCTCGCGGCGCAGGGCTCGGCGGCCAATGACCGCACCATCGACGTCCAGATCAACCGGCTGCGCCGCAAGATCGAGCGCGACCCGGCAGACCCGCTCTATCTCCAGACCGTTCGGGGTGTCGGCTACCGGCTGGTCACGGATCGGGGCTGAATCGATGCAAGTCGGCGCGCGTGGCATGCGCTTGGCTCAGGCCGTCGGCCTCGGCCTTCGGCGGGTCGGGGCCGCGATGGGACATGTGCGGGTCGGGCTCGCACGCATGCTCAGGCCCGTGCTGAAGCTCGGCGGCCGGCCGCTGCGGATGATCGGTCGCTACATGCCGAAGGGCCTCTATCCGCGCGCCCTCGTCATCGTCATTGCGCCGGTCGTGCTGCTGCAGTCGGTCATCGCCTATGTCTTCATGGAGCGGCACTGGCAGACGGTGACGCAACGCCTGTCCTCGGCCGTCTCGGCCGACATCGCGGCGCTGATTGACGTCTATGAGAGCTATCCGCAGGATGCGCAGGCAAGCGTGCTCAGTCGCATCGCACTGGAGCGCCTCGGCCTGGATGTCGACATCATCCCGGACGCCGATCTGCCGCCACCGGGCCCCCGCCCGTTCTTCTCGCTGCTCGACAGTGCGCTCTCGACGGAACTGAGCCAGCAGGTCGCACGGCCCTTCTGGCTCGATACGGTCGGCCGCTCCAGCCTGATCGAGATCAGGGTGAAGCTCGGGCCGAACGTGATGCGGGTACTGACGCGGCGCAGTCAGGCCTATGCCTCGAACAGCCATATCTTCCTGATCTGGATGATCGGCACATCGCTGATCCTGCTGACCATCGCCGTGCTGTTCCTGCGTAACCAGATCAGGCCGATCCTGCGCCTGGCCGACGCTGCGGAGGCATTTGGCAAGGGACGCGACTCCGATTTCCGGCCGCGCGGCGCGCGCGAGGTCCGGCGTGCCGGCAACGCCTTCATAGAAATGAAGCGCCGCGTGGAACGCTCGGTCGGCGAGCGCACGACCATGCTCAACGGCGTCAGCCACGACCTGCGCACGATCCTGACTCGCTTCAAGCTTTCACTCGCACTTCTCGAACGCTCCTCGGAGATCGACGCGCTGGAGAAGGATGTCGACGAGATGAGCCGTATGCTCGAGGACTATCTCGCCTTCGCCCGCGGCGACGTCGGCGAGGCTGCGGTCGAGACCGATATCCGCGCCCTTCTGGAAGATCTGAAGGTCAATGCCGAACGGCAAGGCCATCAGACCGAGCTCGAAGTCGTCGGCGACCCGCTGGTCGTGATTCGACCGGACGCGATCCGCCGCCTGCTGACGAATCTCGTCTCCAACGCAGCGCGCTTCGGCGATCGCATCGCCATTCGTGCTACCCACGACGCCCGCTATCTGATCGTGATGATCGACGATGACGGCCCAGGCATCCCCGCCGGCTTGCGGGAGGATGTTTTTCGTCCGTTCTTCCGGCTGGATGAGGCCCGCAATGTCGACAGTGGCGGCACGGGGCTCGGTCTTGCCATCGCCCGAGACATCGCCCGGGCCCATGGCGGCGACATCATCCTGGCGGACTCGCCGCTGGGCGGCCTGCGCGCCACCGTCCGACTTCCGGTCTGATCTGCGCGACATCACGCCCCGCTGACTCGCGGGGGAGCGCTGTCGTCTCGGCCATCGCGGGCTACGCTGGACCTCACGACACGCCTTCGGGCCGGATCGCGCCGAGGCGCTGGAAATACGCGGCCGCCTGATCAAGGAAGGCCCTTACCTTCGCTGCCAGATGCTGCCCGCTCGGAACAACGAGGTGCACAGGCAGCGGTGCCGGCTCGAAATCGCGCAGCAGCCGCACCAGTGTTCCCGCGGCAATGTCGTCTGCCACCTGGTAGGACAGCGGCCGTGCCAGCCCGCGACCGGCGCGGGCCGCAATCAGGCCCGATTCAATCTCGTTGACGATGAACCGGGGCGCGACGGCAACGCTCGACCCGCGCGCCGATCCGCCAAAACGCCAGAGCATGCCCTGCCCTGCTGCCACGCTGGCAATGGTGTCATGCTGCAGCAGGTCCGAGGGGCGCGACGGCATGCCACGGCTTGCGAGATAGGATGGAGCCGCGACCAGGAGGCGTCTGACCTCGCCGACTTTGCGTATGACCAGCCGCGAATCCGGCAATGGACCGATCCGGATTGCGACGTCGAGCCCTTCATCGATCATGTCGAGATTGCGGTCGGCCAGAACGAGCTCGACCTGTACCTCGGGATGCAGGTCCAGGAACTCCGTCACCAAGGGCGTGACATGGCGCCGGCCGAAGGCCAACGGGGCAGTGACGCGCAGCAGGCCACGAACCGGGGCCGCGGAGACACCCGACATCGACGCCTCGTAGTCGGCCAGCATCCGTCTCGCGGAGGTCGCGAGCGCACGCCCGGCATCCGTCGGAGTGAGTTGGCGCGTAGTACGGGCAATCAAGCGTGCGCCGACGCGTTCCTCGAGCCCGGCAAGAGCCCGCGTGACCGCCGGGCGCGAACGGCGCAACTGCCGGCCCGCCCCCGCGAGGCTGCCGGTATCAAGGATGGCTACGAAGATCGCCAATTCGTCGAGACGGTCCAATCAATGTTCCTATCTATGGAATTCTGACTTTCAAGAATAGCGTGTTTCGCTCAGGAACTGAAACAAACAGACTGTGACCTCACCTCTGGAGGTCACCCTATGTCACCAACCGGCATCACCCTTCACAGCACGCCGCTCTCTGGCCACGGCCATCGCGTCGAGCTGCTGCTGCTGGCTCTCGGACTCGATTATCGCTTCGCTTCCGCTCCGGCTGATGTACGCAGGAGCGAAGCCTTTCTCGCGCTCAATCCGCTCGGCCAGATCCCGGTGCTCCAGGATGGGGCGCTGGTACTGGCCGACAGCAACGCGATCATGGTCTATCTGGTGAAGCGCTACGCTCCGGACAGCGCCTGGCTGCCAAGCGAGCCACTCGCCGCGGCCCAGGTCCAGCGCTGGCTCTCGATCGCAGCCGGAGAGGTCATGCACGGTCCCTCGACCGCGCGGTTGATCACCCAGTTTGGACTGAAGGACGATGCCGCCCGCGCCGAACGGATTTCCTCGCGGCTGCTCACCTTCATGGAAAGTCACCTGGCGGAGCGCGCCTTCCTGGCGGCGGAACAGCCAACGCTGGCCGACCTTGCCTGCTATTCATATGTGGCGCACGCTCCGGAAGGCGGCATCTCGCTCGAGCCCTACCCGGCAGTGAGAGCCTGGACCGCGCGGATCGAGGCTCTGCCCTTCTTCAAGCCGATCCCGCCCTCACCGCTCCCGGCCAAGGGATGATGCGCCATGGACGAGTCCCCCTTCCATCCGGGTGAACGCGAAGCGCAGGCCCGCGCAGGCCAGTTCTCGCGCGGAGCCGGCATCCGCAGCCTCATGCCGGATCAGCACAGGACCTTCTTCCCGCTCCTGCCCTATCTCTTCGTCGGCGGGCTCGGTCGCGATGGCTGGCCGATCGCAACCGTGCTGAGCGGAGAAGCCGGCTTCGTGCAAAGCCCCGCACCTACCCGCTTGCGCATCGCCGCGCTGCCCTCGGCAGCCGATCCGGCGGCCGCAGCGCTGGAAACGGACCGTCCCGTCGGCCTGCTTGGCCTCGACTTCACGACGAGGCGACGTAACCGCGCCAACGGCATCATTGCCGCCCGCGATGCCGACAGTCTCTCGGTCGAGGTTTCACAGAGCTTCGGGAACTGTGCGAAATACATCCAGACCCGCGTCCCGACAGCGATTGCCCGCTCGCCGGAGGTGGCGGAGCCACTGACCCGTTTGGACGCGGCTGCCCGGACCGTGATCGGAGCCGTGGATACCCTGTTCATCGCCAGTTCGTCCGGGCCCCAGGGCGGATCGGCCGCCGGTGTCGACATTTCGCATCGCGGCGGCCGGCCGGGCTTTGTCCGGATCGACGGCGACGTCCTGACGATCCCGGATTTCACCGGCAACAGCTACTTCAACACACTCGGCAATCTGCTGCTGGAGCCGCGCGCCGCGCTGCTCATTCCCGACTTCGCGATGGGCGACATCATTCAGCTTCAGGGCGAAACGGAGATCGTCTGGAGCGGCCCGGAGCTCGGAACCTTAAGCGGCTCGCAGCGGCTCTGGCGCTTTCGCATCGCACGCGCCTGGCGGCGCAAGCGCGCACTGCCCTTCAACTGGTCGRCAGCCGAACCGGCGCCGACCACACTGGAAACCGGGACGTGGCAGCGAGACCGTTCCGCTGCCTGAGCCCTCGTCAGAAGAGCCGGCCACCATTAGGGACAGCGAGGCTGGGCCCGATCAGCACCACCTCGCCGTTACCATCAGGCATGCCGAGCGTCAGGACCTCTGACATGAATTTTCCGATCTGGCGCGGCGGGAAATTGACCACCGCGAGGACCTGCCGGCCCGGAAGATCCTCGCAGCGATAGTGCGTGGTGATCTGCGCCGACGATTTCTTGAGACCAATCTCGCCGCCAAAATCGATCACCAGTTTGAAGGCCGGCTTGCGTGCCTCGGGATAAGGCAGTGCCTCGACGATGGTGCCGACACGAATGTCGACCTTGAGGAAATCGTCGAAGCTGATCGTCTCCGGCGGTTCGGACGTCGTACTCAAAATTCCTCCCAGGCGCGAYCATGCGCGCTCGGCTCGAGTTTGCGGGCAGGCGCCGCTCCGTGGTGAGGGGCAGGCTTGCGGCTCGGGGCCGCTGCGCGAGGAGCGGGCGGGACGACGCTCGCCATCTTGCGTGCCATATCCTGCAAACCGGCAACGTCTCCGCCAAGCCTGAAGCGCGCGACCTGAGCCGCGAGGCGATCAGCCTCCTGCGACAGCGCATGCGCCGCGGCCGTCGACTCTTCCGCCATGGCGGCATTCTGCTGCGTCGCCTGGTCCATCTCGTTGACGGCGCTGTTGACCTCCTGGAGTCCAGCAGCCTGCTCCTGGGCTGCCGACGCAATCTCGGCAACCAGCGCGGTGACGCGGGTGATCTCGCCAGCCATCCGCTGCAGGGCATTGCCGGTCTGGCCGACCAGTGCGACGCCCTTGTCGACCTCGACGGTCGAAGCGGTGATCAGTCCCTTGATCTCCTTGGCCGCTTCGGCAGAACGCTGCGCCAGTGCCCGAACCTCGGACGCGACGACGGCGAAGCCCTTGCCGGCATCGCCCGCGCGCGCCGCCTCGACGCTGGCATTCAGTGCCAGCAGATTGGTCTGGAAGGCAATCTCGTCGATGACACCCACGATCTGCGAGATCTCGTCCRCAGACTTCTCGATGCCGCCCATGGCCGACACTGCGTCGCGCACGATCTGGGTCGACTGCTCAGCCTCCGTCTTGACCTGAGTGGTCGCCTGGCTTGCGAGGCGCGCACTTTCGGCGGTCTGCCGTACGGTGGCGGTGAGTTCGTCGAGCGCGGTTGCCGTCTCCTCCACCGATGAGGCCTGCTGCTCGGTCCGGCTGGCGAGGTCATCGGCCGCCTGGCTGATCTCGCCCGAGCCTGCCTTCATGCTTTCGGTGTTGGTCGCAATCTGGCGCATCGTCTCCTGCAACCGGGCGATCGCGCCATTGAAGTCGTCCTTGAGCTTGACGTAGTCGGCGGCAAAGACATCCGCGATCCGGTAGGTCAGGTCCCCCTCGGCGAGATGTTCAAGAC
>NZ_JBFTRC010000092.1:0-21441 GCF_056399325.1 Allobosea sp. 01N443 | reverse complement strand
GACGAAGGGCGCTCATCGGCTTGGCTTCGGTCATCGGGAGCTCCTGCTGGGCTGGGTGGCTTCAACACCCAAACCCTCCCAGCAGGAGCCTCCCGTCACAAACCCCGCAGCTTTCCCGCGTCAGCGGGTTCGTTCAATCCGCACCGTCCAACGGTCGAGTGCGTCGATTCACGCTGCGGGATTAAACATCAAGCCGCTTTCGTAGCTCAGCGTCATCGCGGTACGCACACGGTCCCCGGTGGGTGCAGGGCTCATGGGTCGCGTTCCGGGAATCACAGTCCAGCCCCCTTCTTCCATCACTACCTTCAACCGTAGGATTGAACGCGCGCCCTGTCTTGCGTCCTGCAAGCCTCGCCCCACGGCCCAGTATACGTGTTGGGCAAGGACCCATGTCTCGATGGCGTGCCTGATCAGGCCGCGCAGGGGCTCGTCTGCTCTCGAGATGGCCTGAGACTTCGCTCTTGAAACGGGAAGGCGATCCTCGCGGTCGAAGGGCTCCGGATCGGATTGTGCCGCAGCAAGGCTGATCGCAAGTCCGCGCGCAATCGCTGCTGGCAGGCTTTGCCTGCCTTTTTCCTTGAGGGCTGTGTTGATTGCGGCGACCGCCTTTGAGACCGGATCGTCAGCGGCGGCCGTGGCGAGCCACTCTGACGCTGGGGCGCTCGGGTCGAGATCAGCCTGCTTAATAAACGCGGCGACCAGTGCAGCCGTATCGCGTGGCCGCTCGGTGATCGCGTCAATGGTCCAGGCGAGGAACGCTTCCAGCGAATGGCGGAACAGTTGTCTGACTTGCAGTCTACGCCAGCGTTCTGAGACCTCCTGGCTTTCGGGTGGCGGTGCAAAGTCGCTCGCCTCGCCARCCAGAGCATTCCTAACGTCGGYGACCGCTTCGTCAGGTAGGGCAGCGAAGGACGGAGCACCGCGGCGGTTGGCGGCGGCAATAAGGAGCGACAGACCGCTACGCCTGTCAGGATGGGCATCGTGACCATTTATGTTGCGGGCAGCGTGTGCTTGTTCTTCCACGGTCAGGTTGCCTAGCGCCCATGCAGGAGCCCATGCGAGCGCCTCTTCCATTGTGACGGTGACCGGGCCGAAATCATTGAAGGCGGGATGAACGAGACGGTCTGCGATCAGCGCTTCGAATGCGAGGATGGCGGGGCGCGCACTAGGCGCTGGCACCATGGCGTTTCCTTGAGGGTCTGAGGCATTTCGCATGAGCCAGCCGAGTGCGCGCAGCCCCGGGCCATAGTTTGCTGCGGCCTGCAGGGCGGTCGAGCCCTCTCTGTTGTCGCGGAAGGCGTTCCAAGCCGGGCCTGAGAACGTATAGGCGGTGCCCGGGGCCATTCCGATAGACTTGGCGATCGGCTGCTTGCCGGGGAGGTCCACATCCTTGTCGGCCAACATCAGAGACCACAGGAAAATCACCTCGCACCGGGCGACAAATGCCCTGAGCTCGGGTCCGCTTGTGTCGAGCCCAAGCAAGGATGTGAGGGTCAGCGCACGGTGCCATGCCCACGCAACAAAGGAGAATGGCCGAACGTGTCGTGCCACATTATTTAACCCCTCGGCGACGCGAGCCATATGTTCGAAATTGGTGCTGCGCAGTCCAAGTGGATCGATCGCACTCGGCGAGATTTTCGGGGCCTGGATCAGGCCAAACCCGTCTGAGGCGGCGGCGGCAGCAGCCAGATCGAGAAGCTTACGGTTCGGTTCAGCCATCATTTCCCTCCGGCCAGACGAGCGCCCGTCCACAGCAATTGGCGGCGGTGGCCACCCCTGCGGCGCGCAATTTTCCTTCTTCCATCTTCGGAAGCGACCGAGAGCACTTTGGGCAGGATGGGGACCAACGCCCCAGTACCAGCACCTTGTCGCGTCCCTTTTCTGAACGGAAGGCGTCTTGGAGAATCTTTGCCTCGCTCGTTCGGGCGCCCAAGAGGGCAGAATAGTTGTCCGACGGAGTGCCTGCAGCGAGCGCGTCGACATAAAAGCGCGCCTGTTCGCGCAGTGTCCTGCAGTTACGAACTTCCTCCCACATATCTGGGTACGTCCGCGGTTGGCCGATTATTGCGCTAAAGGATGACATTGGCGCAGGCGAGGGCGGAGGGCCCCCGAGATCGACCCTCATTCTTAGCAGGCGACCGCGCGCAAGCCTTGCTGGGTCTTCGGACTGGGTTGCCATACGTCCCATCACGAGGGAGGTAGCAGCTTCCTTTCGGGGCCCGTCAACGGGTCCAGACGATATGGCCTCGACAAGCCGTCTGAGCCAGCGTTCGGCAGAACCGGGCGGAATCTTATCGGGCATGCGCTCGCACAAGTACGAGGCCATATCGAAAGCTGTCATCACCCGAACGTGGCTCGCGCCACTGGGTAGCATCGCGTCAAAAATGACTTCGAACGTCTCGAGCAATTGCCGCTTTCCCTTGCGGACGGTCTTCTTGGCGCGCTTGCCGTCGTCTACATTGTCCGGATTGTCCGGATCATCYGGCTCGTTCTCGTCATGCAGCGGTCCGCGCTTTTCGCGCATGGCTGATAGGAGCATATCCATGAAGCGCATCCAGCTCCGATCGTGCCCTGCGGGAGCCATCGTGCCCGGCGCCGCTGGAAGGTCGGCGTTCCAGAGGTCGGTCACAGCCAATGGCGTTGCTGGGCGTGCGCGGGCTCCCGCCGAATGCCTGCCAACTCCTGACGGGCCCGAAGGCCCCAGAGATGACGGGTTATCGTGGAAGAACTCCATCAGGACCCGGACGTCCTCTTCTGTCTCCGTGCCCGTCAGAATTGACATGAAGCTGGCGGCCGCCCTGCCAGTGAACCTGCGCAGCCCCGTGACCGAGGCCAACGACGCGAAGCCTTCAGACACGCCCCTTTCGGCCTCGATCCTGAGGACCGACCTCCCGCCCCTGAGTGCTTCGCTTTCAACGCCGGGAACCGATGCGGCGAAGGTACCGCCTTCCTGGAGTGTGAGGTCGGCGAGGCAGACGCTGCCGTTCGGCCCAAGTCGATAGAGTTTCGCCTCGCCGCGCAGCCTCGGCGAGAGCACTCGTCCACTAACGGTATCGCCACTGAGAACCGCACGCAGCACGCCGGGCTTGCCATCGCTATCGTTGTCGTCGGATTCGATGGCCGGGGTTGGTGGCGGGACAGTCGAAGCTTCCATTGTCCAGCCAAGAATTCTATCGCGCTGAACGCGCGCCACGCAGGCTTCGATATTGGTCTGTCCCGTCAGCGCAGCTGCGGTCGCGTTTGCGCTTCCAGAAACAAGGATCCGGCCTTTCCTGCACAAGATCTCGAAAGCTTTAGCGTGCATGCGCAGCGCCCGGTTCCCAGCGAACGGCTCGGCCTCGACTGGTCTGATGTCGATCCTGGCGTTGAACGGCCAGTTACTTCCCATCGACCCTTCCACGGTTCCGCCCCCATGAGCATGAACGAAAGCATGGTCGAGCGAGAGCATGTCGCAGAAATCGCTAATCGCGTTTCCGTTGTCCCAGTAAGGAGCTGCTGCAATAATTCTGGTCGCGCCGCCAAGACCATCGGCCAGCTCCCGGACGCTCTCCGCGATGGGCGCGTTTAGGGAATGTAAAAGCCTAAAGGAGCCGTCTCGCGGGGATGCTGCGGCTGCGCGTTCGATGTCGGCGGCGATGGCCAAACAATGAGGGCCGGCCTCGTGCGTGGCGCGTGTGGACGAAGCGAGTGTGGTGAAGAAACGTGCGGCATCGTCGAAGGCGTCGCCCGCGAAGCTCGGATGGAGGTGTTCTGCGACTTCGAGGCTGCGACCCCAACCCGAAAAGGTGAGATTACCTGATCCAACAACCAGGTGGCATTCCCCATCCCCAGCAAAGGCGGAAATTTTGGCATGAAATATACCGCGGTCCATTGCGACAGGTTCGATTTCGTAGTCTCGACCGGCGCGCTGGGCGCCTTGTTCGGATAGACCCGCACGCACGCCTTCCGCGTCAGCAATGATTACAGCTTCGCTAGTGCCGCCTCTTACGAGGTTATCGAGGACCACTGCTTCAAAAAATGACAGACTAAGCGCGTAGGTTGTGAAAACTGCCCGGTTCCATGGATGCGCTGCCGCCAACTCGTCAGGTCTGAATTCCAAAATGCTACCCCCCCGGCTAGCACGGATTGTGGACTGCACGCTGCAGACCAGTCACGCCATTGCAGACGATTGACTCTCGATCTCTGCCGAATCAAAAAGTCGAGAGCTAGTGGACGAGAGTAGTCTTGTCGTTCCGCTGGCGCATTACAAATCGGTCTTCGTCAGTCATCTTCGCTTAATGTGAAATGGGCGGTGCACAAAGCGCATTGACCAAACGCATCTGTTCAACAGTCTCGCATTTTGCCTCCCGCAAGCGCGGCGAACCGAACACCCGCGCCAGATTTTTGGCTCGCAAGATGGTGACGTTGATCAGAGGAACTCTATGCCCCGCAAGGTTTCCTCCAGCGGATGACGCGGTCATCGAGAGTAGGCAACTCATAAAGCGCATGAGATCTGATGCCGACAACATCGCGTCCTGACATGAGGCGCCGATGACTCGCAAAAACTCAGGACTTACTCCGGCTCGCCCAAGCTCCTGAGAATTCCTCATGGTCATAACGTTTAATATAATCGCAAACCGCGCATGCTGGGATTAAGGTCCCGGCACGAGGCTCTCGAATGAAGCCAATATCGCGTGCCCCCGCCAGAGCGGCACCGGCGGACCGCCATCAGATCGGTCAACGCCACCTTCTGCATTCACCAGGGAAACCGATGCAAAGTGCCCTGTTTTGCCAATGCGCGAAGCCTTTGCAGCAATCGCGTGCCAATTTCCTGGCAGTTCCGCCGATTTCTTAGAATGTCGAACCGCTCGAACCAGGACCCATTCCGGGCCATGATTCCCGATGAACCATATCGAGGGATCGGCCGAGGGGTTGCCCTGCCATGACATCAGTTTCCTACCCTGCGTCTCCAAATGGTCGCGTACGATCTGGACGGCAAAGTCTTGCAACTCCCAGTCCGTCATCTCAATTGGCTCGTCGCTAACCAGCGAAACCGGATCAAGCGATCTGCCTGTCCGCAAGTCGAGGAGACCCCAACCCGACCCAGTTGCGATCCAACCCTCCCTTTCGCGCTGCATAGGCATGAGGCACGCGTGTCCATTGCAGCCTTCCGCAATCGCCAGGAGTCCTTGCCGGCTCGCCGGCACCTCAAGCTTTCGGTCAACATCTTCAAGGCGGACAAAGAAAAGCTGATTGCCTAACCGGAACGATAGATGCTCAAGGAAGGGCGGATCGAGATTCGCCTTCAACCAAGGAATCTGGGCTTGCACTTGTCGCTCGATGTGACGGCCTGCCGCTTGCCAGCAGCATGCAAAGTCATCGGAGACCTCATGTATTTCAATGTCGTGCAAAGGCCACCCATACGATAGAGCATCGGCCCAAAAAACGAATGCCAATTCTAGGCGATAACGATGCGAAATCAATCTCTTATACCGAGTCTCGGAGATCGTGTCTCGGGCCGGCTTTTCCAATGGGTCGATGGAACTGAGTTCCGGTGGACGGCGGCGGCGGCATAGAAGCGCCATTGCCGTCCCCCGAGGCGCCCGTCGCGGGGCGTGGGATAGTCGAGTTCGTACGATCTGTCGTGGCGTACGCCTCCGGGCGGACGACTACGCCGAATAGCTTGAACTGACCATCCATCCGAAACCCATCATGTGGCGGCCTCGCCGACCACGGACAGAAGCAAGGAACCCGCGGCGCTCGGACCCGAGAGGTCTTGACGGAGGCGGACCGAATACAGAAGCAGATCATCGCGGTTTTGAAGGAGCATCAGGCCGGGTTTGCGGTGGCGGACATCTGCCGGGAGCATGGGATCAGCGATGCGACCTTCCACATCTGGCGCCCGTCACGAAATTGGCGGAGCTGTCGGATATTCGCGCTAAGTCGCCGTGAACGCCTCGACCACAACGTCTCCGTTGATACCAAAGGAGAGGAAAGCCGCAGTCTTGCGCCGCACGCGGATCACCGAGCTTCGGTCGGCTTTTCATAGATTCAATGTCTCCACCCGCCCGGTGGTTGCAAATACGATCAGGCCAACGGCGACGCCAGTCGCGTTCAGGTAATCTCTGACCTGTCCCCGGTAGACCGCGACGACCTTCTCATCGGGATCGACGTCGCTCTTCCAGTCGATGACCAACGACGCACCGCTATCGCCGAACCCGATCGCGTCGGCGATGCCGAAAGTCACGGTGTCAGCGGCATCTCCTTCCGAGAAGGCATAGACCTGACACTCAGGGACGAGCGATCCGCGGACGGACGCCACTTCCGGCAGGTTCAAGGCCCTCGACACTGCAGCGGCCAGTTCAGCCGGATTGCAGCCCCGTCCGGGATGGTCCGCCGGCGTCCGCCCGAGTTCATGAATAAGCACCACAGCCCGCGCTGCGAGACTGGCCTGGTCGTCGGCCGTTTCACCGGTCAACACCTCCTCGAACAGCTTGTGCATAACGAGACCGCGCTCGCGGCCGCCCTGAATGTCGCTTCCGATTGGAAGGTCATAGCCCTCGGACGCTTCGCCGCCGCCGATGACCGACGGMTCGTCCGCGACCGGCTCGGCCTTGTCAGCGTCGCGATGGTCGCTAGGTGCCTTCCAAATCAATCCCCTGGATGCGGTGGCGACCGCGGCGGCTTCCGAGGCGAAAGTCGAGCGTGTCTGCCTGTTCACCGCGGAGGCGAGAAGGGCCGGAACAGCGTCGGCATAAGCCGAGACATCGACCGCAGGCAGATCGCCGATCGTCAGATCGACCACGCCGAGCCAGCTGCGGGCGTCGACCCCGCTGGAAGAGCGCGGCAGGATGAGCAGGTCGCGCGCCCTGGTCGCAGCGACATACCAGAGCCGGACCCGCTCGCGCGCGATCTCATCCTTCTCATCGCTCGTCGCCTGGTCATGGCCCGAGGGCGCGGCTCCGAAGATCTTGCAGTAGAGGTGCGAGGTGCCGCGCTCGATTACCGCGCCGACCGAATTCATCATCCCAGTGGAGGTATTCACTGGCAGCACGATCGGCCATTCCAGCCCTTTCGCCGCGTGCATTGTGTACAGCGAGACGGATTCTTCCTGGGCGTCCGGACGGCCTTCCCCGGCCTTGCTGTCATCCTCCCAGGCGGAGGTCATCGCCTCGGCAAAGGTGCGCAAGCCTCGGATTGCATAGGGGCGCGCCATCGTCAGGAAGAGATCGACGTTGGCGAGGGCGCGCTCGGCCTGGCCTTGATGCCGGGCAAGCAGCGTCGGCCGGACCCGCATCTCGGCGACGGCCTGCGACAAGAGGTCATGAGGCGTTGTCGCGTTGCCGCGCTTTGCGAGCCCCTGCACCCGCGCCAGGAYATCCTTGGCGACCGGGTTGGCGACATGGTCGAGTTCCACCCACAGCGTGAACCGCCCCGGGCCCTCCTGGCCATCGCTTCGGGGCACCGCCCAGGCAATATCGAGCAGCACCTCGTCGGTCAGGCCGACGAGCGGTCCGCGCAGCAGCGCGCCGAGTGCCAGGGTATCACGCGGGTCCGCCAGAACCCGTGTCAGTGCGATCAGGTCCTGGACCTCCTGGCGCCAGAAGAAGCCTTTGCCGGCCTGCGTCGCAACCGGCACGCCGCGGCGCTCCAGCGCCTCCTCGAAACGCCAGAGCCCATTGCCCGTCGGCGCCAGCAGGGCGATGTCGCCCGGCCGACAGAGGTGGATCTCGCCGGTCTTGTGATCATGGACCTGGTGGCTGCCGATCAGGCGCGCGCAAAGCTCTGCGACGGCCTCAGCCTCGGCCGCCTTGCTCGCTTCCGCATCCTTCTGCGCGGGCCCCTCGAAATCGAGAGCTGCCACGCAAGGGTGTTCGCCGCGATCGGCGTGCCAATGATCGAGGGCGGTGAAGCCTAGCTGGTTGTTGATCGAGAGTGGGGTCTCAAAGCGCCCGTTGACGAACTCCAGGATCGACCGGCACGAGCGGAAGTTCGTCGCGATCGAAAGGACATTAGCCGGATCCTGCGCAGCGATGGCTTCACGCGCAGCGACATAGGCGCGGACGTCGGCCCCGCGAAAGCGATAGATCGCCTGCTTGGGATCGCCGACCAGGAACAGCGCGCCCGGCCGCAAGGCGCGGGTGGACCAATCGCCGGAGCCGTCGACATCCTCGCCACACAGGCGCCAGAAGATCTCGGACTGGGCCGGATCGGTATCCTGGAACTCGTCGACGAGGACATGGGCATAGCGGGCAGCCAGCGCCTGCCGAACAGGCTCATGTTTGCGCAGCAGGCCGCGCGCGGATTCGATCAGGTCGTCGAAGTCCAGCAGGGCGGCCGCGCGCTTATAGTCGCGGAACTGCTCGATCAGTGGCCGCAACTCGGCCATGAGCGCCGCCAGCAATCGCCCGGCCGCATTCGAAACAAGCTGATCCCAAGCCTCGCAGACCGCCTCGTAGAAGTTCTCCGCCTCTCCGAAGAGGCGATCGGCTTCGGCCTGGGAGAGCCCCGCTGCCCTGGCTGCCGTGCGCCAGGCGCCCTTGCGACGATAAGCCTTGAAGGTGCCGGAGTTCGTGCACACCGCATCGTCGGGCGCCTCGTTGACCAGGCGCACGAGCACGGCGGGGCCCTCATCAGTGAGCGCCGGCAGCACTGCTGCCGCCATGCGCTCGAACGCAACCACAAAGTCGGCCGTGTCGGGATCCACGCAGGGTGCGCCACTGATGAAGGCGCGCAGCGCGCTGACGGACTGTCTGAAGTCGCCGGCGGGGCCCGCCACGGCCTTCGAAGGGGGTGGCAGGATCTCGCGCGATCGGCGCATGCAGTCGGACACGCGTTCGATGGCTGCGACCGTTTCACCGGGATCGACGGCGACCATCTCGATCAGGAGCTGGCTGCCGTTGGCACCGAGCCGATCACGGATCCAGGCGTCCCGGAGGTCCATGAAGGCGAAGTCGGCGTCGTTGCGGTCGGCGACCGAAGCGCCTGGGTCGATGCTGGCTTCCGCCGGGTAGGGTTTGATGAGCTTCTGGCAGAAGCCATGGATGGTCGAGCAGCTCAGCTCGTCGATCTCCTGGCTGGCACGCCGGAGGTTCGCATTCTGTTGAGCATCGAGCGCGCCATGGATGACGCTGGCGAGCTCGACCGGGATGCGGCCGGCCGACAACTCCTCAACGAACTGACGGACGCGCGCCAGAAGCTCGCTGGCTGCGAGTTCCGTGAAGGTGACCGCCGCGATGCTGCGCGGACGGATGCCCGAGACCAGCATCATGGCGATGCGTCCGCCCATGATCGCGGTCTTGCCGGATCCGGCGCCGGCCTCGATCAGCAGTGAACGGTCATGCGCCGTCATGGCGACGATGCGGTTCGCCTGGTCGGGCAGGCTTCGCGAAACAGCAGTCATCAGATCGCCTCCCAAACAGCGGCCGCCGGCCCGAGCATTGATGTCGACGCCCCCTGCTTGCGCGGGTGGTAGCCGTTCTTCGCATTCGCCGGCAGCGCGAAAAGAAGGTCGTTGTACTGGTCGGGGGTATCGGGCCCAGGCAACGCGTGTCCGGACTTCAGACTGTCCCGCGCTGTGGCGAGGTATCCGGTCAGCTCGCCCAGGACCGCATTCGCGTCCTCAAGCGGAACTGTCCGGCCGGAACGCGGGTAGCGCAGCGCAGCCTCGACATGGACGTCGTCGCCCAACAGGACCTTCACCGCGAAGGCATAGAGGCAGCGCTGAAGCTCTTTGCCGCCGTTGATGACGAAGGCCTCGTCGGCCTTGGGCGGCTTGCCGGTCTTGTAGTCGCTGACCCTGGCGATGCTGGTGTCGCCCGCCAGATCGATCCGGTCGATGAAGCCCGAGATCAGGAAGCCCGTACCGGGAATTCTGACCGACTGTTTTGGATCCCAGGGCAGATCGGCCGAGGCCTCGTGGTCAGCGCGCGCGAACGGCACCTCCGCGTAGCTCTTCTGACCGGGCAACGGAGCCTCGTCCTGTGGCCGCACAGCGATGCCTGCGAGATTGCGGACATCGTCGAGGGTCCTGAGCCAGATCGCCGGTGGCGGCACGGCTTGTGTCGCCTCGAACTGTGCCGCGACTTGCTGGGCGGCAGCCGCGATCGCGATTTCGACCTGCTCCTGGCTGGCACCAGCCAATCCTCCCGCAGCCTCGAGGCGCTTGACGGCGCCATCGAGCGTCGCATGCAGGATCTCGCCGTAGCCCCGATTGTCGAGAGTCAGTGGCTCGGTGCCCATGCGAGGCGTCTTGAGGCCCAGGCCATATCGCCAGACGAAGCCGAGCGGGTCGCGCAGGAGCTTGCGCAGCGAGGTCGCCGACTGGCTGCGAGCCAGGACGAAATCGAGTGCCGGATGATCTGCCCGGACCAACCCGTCATGAGGCGTGATTACAGCGAGATGCCAGTCGATCCAGCAGCCTTCAGCGGATGCGGCCAGCGGGGTTGCGCGGAACTCGTCGACCCTGGCGGCCAGACGGTCGACTTCGCTCATCGCATGGGCCGGCGTCCGGTTGCGCTGGAGATAGACGTCAGCACCATGGAGGCCATGCAGGAGCGGGCTCTTGCCCAGCATGCGGCCTTCACCGTCACGCCGGGGGCGCGAGAGCACCACCTCAGTGCGGGCGGTAGCGAGAATGGTCTCGAAGTCACGCCGGTCCGCCGTTCCGATCGGAAGCGGGTCGATTTCTTCGCTCGGGATGATGTGATCGGGCAGCAGGCGATCGTCTGACGCCAGCCTCGGCCAGGCGCGCGAAGTCAGCCCGAGCAGGCGCACGAAGGGACGCGGGCTCGCAGACAGAGCTGAGGCCGGCATCCAGGCGATGGAAGCGGGCGCCGGCGCGCTGTCGTCGAGGCGGATCCCGCCGAGTGTGATCGGGATGGCGATGGCAGGCCCGTTCCCCAGAGCCTTGAGCCAGATACGAAGCGCCGGCTTCGGCAGGATCTCGCGACCGATCTCCTCTGCCTTCGCCAACCCGCCTGCGAGCGTCTGGACGATCGCCTTGAGCTGCTGGCTGTGATCGACCTCATCCGGCCAGTCATTGGCAGAGACTTGCGCCATGAAGCGGTTCCAGGCCGACAGCGACGACAGCGGTGCGTCTTCCGGCAGGATGCGAGACCAACGCTCGGGGAGGTCAGCGAACGGCCCTGTATCCCTGCACAGCGACGACAGGCGCCGAAGCCTCGCCTGCGACAGTCCCCGCGAGAGAATGTCGGCGAGGGCAGCAGCAGCCTGTCCTTCGCGCGTCGCCATGGCGCTCGTGCCGTGGACGAAGCGGATATCTAAGTTGGCATCGCTGCGCAGGGTCAGCATGTGGTCGTCGTAATCGGCGGGGCTTGCCGCGGCGATCGCGATCTCAGAGGGTTTGGCCCGCCCGGAGGCAACGAGCTCGCGCGCCCACCGGATCGCCTCGATCACCTCGTGAAGCGCGGTCGCCGTGCTCACGTTTGTCAGCTTTGGCGAAGCAGCGTCCTCCCGGATAATCTCGACGCCGGCTCCATCAAGCCAGGCAGGCACATGCCGCGGCCCGGCCTGCCAAGTGACGGGCACATGCTTCGTCAGCCCCAGCAGAAGCGGGCGCCAGCAGGGCGACATCTCGGTCTGGCCGATGATCTCGATCGATCCAAGGACCGCGGGAGCATGCTCGATCCGGGCGATCGCGCGCTCGACCAGGTCGCAAGGCCGCATCATACCGGCTGGTAACTTGGTAATGACGGCCTGCTCCAAGGCAGCGACCGCGGCGATACGTGAGTTCTCGCCCGCTCGTGCCTGGAGGTCGATGCCGGATCGCCAGACCTTGTGCAGGGTCTCGGCCGCCGCGCTCGTCATGCCCGGCAGCAGCTTGATCCCGTCGAGCTCGCGGAGGTCTGTCGATGGCAGAGCCTCATGGATTGCGTCGGTGAGTGTGTCGTTGTCGATTCCGCGAGAAAAGCCGCCGGCGAGGCGGGCGGCCGCCTGCTCGAAAGTCACAACGGCTGTGCCAAAAGCGCCAGCTTTGGCCAGATCGACACGGAGCGCCCTCATTGCGATGCGGCCGTGTGCAATCAAGGTCTTCCGCAGATGGTTCAATCGATCCTCCAACAATATCACGGTAGGCGATCATGCTATCGCACAGCCGTCTCCGGCGAGATGTCAGTGGGATCCGCAAATCGAGCGGCGTCGGACCAAGGATGGTTTTGCGCACTGATTGGGACTTGGCATCAAGCTCGGGCTGTAGAGAAAGCTTCGTCGCTCCTAACCTAAGGACAGTCAGTCAGCTGCTGGCGCCCTCCACGCTAAATAGGTTGCTGCGGCATTCGCCACTTGTTATTTTCTGCCAAAGGATTGTGCGTCCCAGACATGTGCGGGGAGTTCGACGGCTTTGCCACGCGACCTGGTCTCCCTTCCGACGACCCGAGCGGGTATCTCGCGATTGGTCGTCAGTCGCTTGGCCAGCGCCGGCGTGCAGGTTGCGCCACTCCTGCCGCTCGAGATCGAAATGGGACGGAAGGGCGGTCACGCCGAGTAGCATCGCTGAGTTCTACCTGCGCGAGGGGATCGCCTCGTCCCTATAGTTGGTGAAGGAGTTCTTCGACACCTCGAGGCCCGGATTGCCGAGTTCGAGCGAGCGCAGCGCAGCGAAGGTGACTGACGGCCTCCCGCGCGCTCAGGCGGTCGCGGATCTGGGTTGATCGTGATCCGCGTGCGGGGGATTGTCCGTTATTTTGTGTTCAGGGCCATAGTAACGCCGATGGAGGCGCATATGGTCATCAAGAAGGATACGTTGGATCAGTTGCTTGCTGGGCGTGATCCGCGGGCTGTTTCCGCGAAGGACGGGCTGGTCGATGAGCTGAAGAAAGCGCTGCCGCCAGCTCGCCTACCGGCTGCGGCTCGGGTGACGAGGGCGGCCAGGCAGCCCCGCTTCTCGACCTCGGCGATGTCCCGTCAGTGTCGAAGCCGACCGCCCAGTAGCAAGTAAAGGACGATGTTCGGAGCCAAATCTGGTCGTGGCGGGAGTACGTGCCCCCTAATGCCCCCCGAACCGGACCACTCCGAAATATGTTATGACCGTTTCCGCCGCTTGCTATTTCCGGCCAAAGGTTTGCTCGCCCTTATCTACTAGTGTGTGTGTGCTCAGCCCAGACACGATCAGGGGAGTTCGACTGATCCGCCCCCACCGAGAGGTCCGATTTGATTGTTAGTGGATGGTGGGTCTGACGGCTAGCGCGGGCGGCGTAGCTGCTCTGGGTTGCGCAGCCGCCCGCGCGGTCATGGTGATGAGCCAAGGTTCAGACCAATGTATTTCATGGGCGTGAACGCTCCAAGTTCCGCTTGGATTTGGACTTTCGGGCGTCCGTGCGCTGCCGAGACCGCCGCTGGGACGAGGCATCCGACTCAACGTAGCCGGCCGCCTTCAAGGCATTGGCTACGCCCACGTGACTAATCTCGATGCGCTCCTTCCGCATTGCCGCCGCTATGGCGCGCAGGGAATGCCCTTGGGACCTGAGCGTGAGCATTCGTCGCAGAATGGCGCGTCGGCGCCGGTCCGGTTCGAGTTCACCACTCGAATTGACTGTGAACCCAAACGGCGCCTTTCCGCCGAGATAACGCTGTTCGCTTCGTTCCCTTATCTTCAGGATCCGCATTCGCTCGGCGGGCAGCTGTCGTTCGCCGATTGCGAGGGGCCCGAGAATGGCAATGAGCACCTCCGACAGCTTACCCCGTGCGATGTCCCCGCCCAGATCAAGACTGTGAACGCTCGCTTCTCGCTCCTGCAACATTCTGAGGATCGTGATCCCTTGAGACGCTGTACGAAAAAGGCAGCCCTGATCAGGAACAATGAGGGTGTCGCCGCGGCCAAGCATCCTCAGGACATCTCTGCCCTGGGTTCGCTGGTCGAATGCGATGAATGCTTCCCTTGCATCTTCAAGATAGATACCGCGGACCTGCCATCTATGGCGCCTGGCGTACTGCTCGATTGAAAGCCTCGCGGCCTCCCATTCGCCGGCATCATCGTCCGCTTCGTCTATCGCCCAGCTATATCCGATGACCTTCATCCCGCCTCCTCGAGGAGTGGAAAGATGCTAGGCAATATTACAACATGATTTATTATTCTCCTGCAATTGCAACAAGTTGTGCTCAATATTGTCCGCTTTTTTCTCCGCTGCCTCGCTCATGTAGGTGGCGGCGTTCGGAAATCATATTCGAAACGAATGTTTCCAAAAAAAATGACAGGCGGCAACCGACGACGAACAGAACCCACCGTCTAGTCAAAACCAGGGGACGACGTGATGGCGTATCTTAGCAGGCGAGCAATCCGGCCGCATCGATTTGATAAGTATCTCTTCTCAAATGAGAAGAAATATCCCATGACTTCCTACAAAGATCTCTGGCGCGCCTCGCGAACCAAGGATGGATTTGAAGTTTGGCTTAAAAATAACGGAATATTGAAGAATTAATATCAAGAATTTAATTCAAGTTATTGGAAGATGTTGAAAGTTCATTTCCAAGATATTTGTGCTGCTGTCCGGGAGGTTGCGCTGAAAAGCGCATGGCAAGGGACTGCTCCCCTCGCGGGAGAGGTGCGCATGGGCTCCAGCCGAGACTTCCTGATCTTGAGAAATGGAGCCTTGCAAGTGATCCGGTGGGTTAATGTTGCCTGGTTAGAACCCCAAGCGATCCTGCATCTACGGACTGACTATTGGCACGTTGTCGGCGGTGCGCTCGCCTCCGCGCGGGGCCGCAAGCGAACAGCGTGATAACCGGTAACTAGAATTCGAAGCGCATGAATGATTGCAGGACGTATGAAAGCCGCCAATCCACGCAGGTGCGGGACAGGGCGCGCTCCAATGAGCCCTCTCAGGCCTACGACAAAAATCTTGTAGAAAGGCCTTGATGTCGATCCTGCCTATCGACATATAGCTTGTCGAAAGGGCGATCATGAACATCCGCGAGCTGACCGAGCGCGCCGGCATTCCGGAGCGCCAGGTGCGCTACCTGATCTCCGAAGGGCTCCTGGCTCCGCCGCGCGGCGGCAGGGCCAACGCCGACTATGGGGACGATCACCTCGAGGCGATCGCCCGCTATCGGCGCCTGCGCGAACTCGGGTTTCCGCCAGCGGCGATCAAACTTCTCCTCCAGGCGCGCGAGGGAGCCCCATTCCCGATCGCGCCCGGTGTGACGCTTGTCGTGAGCCCTGACCTGATGGGGACAGGTCAGCCCGTGGAACCTCTGGTGGAAGGCGTCCAGCGCCTTCTGACCGATCTCTTGAAGGAGCATGCGCATGCGGCAGACGGCGGAACAGATGCAACACAGGATTGATCCTCTCGCCGCCTTCATCGCCGCAGCGTCATCGGCGCGCCTGGCCCATCCGGTTCCGCTGGTGGCGACCAGCATCGATGTCCGCATCGAGGCCGGCGTCGCCATCGTCGCGACGAAGCGGACCTACCGGAATGTGGAAGCGACCGACATCGAAGCGACCCTGACCTTTCCTGTGCCGGTTCACGCCGCCCTGTTCGACCTCGAGGCGCGCGTCGACGGCCGCGTCCTGAAGGCGAGGGCCCAGCAAAAGGCCGCCGCGCGCGAGACCTACGAGGACGCCATCGAGCGCGGCAAGGCCGCGGTGCTCCATGAAGAGCTGCTGCGCGGCATCCACATGCTGTCGGTCGCCAATCTGCGGCCGGGCGGTGAGATCGAGGTGGTCTCGACCTGGGCGACGACGCTGACCTGCATCGAGGGCGAGGGACGTCTGCGCATTCCGATGACGGTCGGTGATGTCTATGGCCAGTCCGGCCTGCCGGATTCCGACGAACTAGGTCTGGGTGGAGCAAAGCAGGAGGTCGAACTCGCGGTCCGCTGCGCCGATGGAGCTGTCGCACTGGTCGGCGGCGCGCTGGCCGAGGGGCGCGCGACGGTGGCGAACAACGCACCGGTTGRCCTCGTGGTAACCGCCTGGACGCCGCGAGACCTCAGGGGGCAGGCTGCGACGGGGCGCACCGTATCGCTGCGCGTCGAGCCGCTGCCGGCAGCGGACGGACCGATCGATGCGGCGATCCTGGTCGACCATTCCGGGTCGATGGCGGGGATCGTCGGTCCAGGCGGCCTGACCCAGCACGAAGCGGCGCGGCGCGGCATCATTACGATCTCCGACCGGATATCCGACAAGGACCGGATCGTGCTGTTCGAGTTCGATGACGATCTCACGCGGGTGACGCTCCCGTCCGATCCGGCAGCCGACGGAGGCGCCGCAACGGAAACGGCAGCAGGAGACCGGCTTCGCGCATTGGCCGGGCGCCTGAGCGAACCTCGGGGCGGGACCGAGATTGGGGGCGCGCTCAGCGGCGTGATCGCGCAGTCGACGGTCCGCGATATCCTGCTGATCACCGATGGCCAGAGCCATGCGCTCGACGTCCATGAACTGGCGCGGTCCGGCCGCTGGATCACTGTCGTGCTGGTCGGTCAAGGCAGCCTCGAGGCCAGGGTCGGCCATCTTGCCGCGCTGACCGGCGGCGAGATCTTCATCGCTTCGGGCGCCGATCTGACTGGCGTGCTGACGGCCGCACTGTCGGCGCTCCGTCGGCGCGCTGAGCTTCCTGCGCGCGTCACTGACAAGCTCGAGCGGCTGACGGCGGTCCGCGGCGGCGCCCGGCTGACGGCGGAATGGCAGGGTCGGGGAGGGGCTTCCGGGGGCGACGACGCCATCGAGCGCGCCGTCTTCGCGCTAGCGGCGGCCCTGGCCTTGCCCGGCCTCGATGAGAAGGGGGCTGCCGCACTTGCCGAGGAAGCCGGACTCGTCAGCCATCTGACGAGTCTCGTCCTGGTCGATGAGGCCGCCGCCGCACAGGATCGCCTTCCCGTCACGCGCAAGATCGGCCTTCCGCCGCCAGGAGTCAGCGTCTCGCGCCCTGCGAGATTGTGTTCGTTCAGCGACTCTTCGACCGGCGCCTCCCCGCTGGCTCGTGTGAAATCGGCGCCGCCGCCGATGAGCCGGAGGACGCACGCGATTGATTGGAGCACGCAGGCGAGACGACTTGCCCTGGGCGATCTCAGCGAACTCGACGCGGATCTGGCCCGACGGATTATCGAGGCGGCGAAACTGCCCGGCGTCGTCACCGAGGCGCAGCGCCGCCATCTCGATCCGGTGTTGCTGGTGATCGCAATTCTCGCCCTGGCCGAGAAGGCGGACCGCGCGGCAGAGCGAGTGGCGAAGGCCATCTGCAAGGGCAGCCTGACAGCGGACCCCGAAGTGGTGCGCCTTATACTCGTACACGTCCGGGAACCGAAACGGCAGCTCAGCCTTCTGCAGAGCCTCTTTAAGAAAGAGTTTTAGCGGGCGCGTCCGTCGAACTTCAAATTGGCGGCCGGCAACAAGATAGCTGGCCGCCTCTCATACCCGGTAAGCGAGCCGAAAGGCCTTCGGGTGGACTTTGCCGCTCCGCAGCCTCGTACCGTCCACAGAACCCGCTTCCGTTCGAAGCTGGAAAATTCCAGTTTAGCGGCACGGGCTGCGGACGGAGTTTTCGGCATAAGGAACTCGAAATTCACTTAAGGCGCAGATCGCTTTCATCCTGCACCAAGCCAAGGGATGGACGCCGGCTCTCGAGGCGCCGCAAGGCAAGCTTTTGTCTGAAAATGACAAGACCGCTACGAAACGGGGATGCTAGGGCTCCTGCGCTGTCTCGCAGCCCAAAGCGCAATGTCGAACGTCGATGCTGCGGACAGAAACTTGGTGTCGCGCGGATGGAGACGGACCTTTTGACGCTGAGTCATTTGACGTAGCCAAACTCTCAATCGGGCCGCTATCGAGCGCAGTCGATAGCGAGGCCTGCGGGACGTGTTGTGCAATTTTCATCGTTGAAGAATCCGGTTGATGTTGCTCGCGCTGAAGCGGCCTTTGAGGCTGCCTGGGACCAGATCGAATGTACTTGCGCAGATGCTCGAGATTCAAGGCTGCCGGAGAGCGGAGTGCTAGCGGAGAACGACCGCGATTGGAACAACACGCAGATCACGCTGGAAATCAGGCCCCACCCCGCCCTTTTGGGAACGCAGGCCAAGGTCATCGCGCTCGATTACGGAATGCGTGGGCGCAAGGCGAAGATCAAGGTCCGTCCTGCGCTGCTATACTACGCGGCCAGGCGTCTCGGGCTTGATACTGATCCAAGTGCAAGGAAGCCGGAGGCTCAGCAGATCGAGCGCGCAAGGGGATCGGAACAATTTGCCTCGAGCGCAGACCTGCAGGTGAAGTTAGCACGAGACATTGTTCAGTAAGGAATTCTGCAGCCATGAATATTGCTTGGAAAGCTCCACTGGATGCAGACTGGGATGCAGATCAGCTCCAAGTGATCGAGGCGGGTACGGATGCCCGGCTTATCGTCGAGGCGGGCCCCGGAACCGGAAAGACGGCCGTCGCTTGCGCGCGCCTTGCCTACCTGATCAATGAGGAAGATATCGAACCCAGCAATACTTGGATGATCAGCTTCACGAGGACCGCAGTAGCGGAAATCCGTGCACGGCTGCATTCTTACGTGGGCGATGCATCCTTTGCGATTCGGATCGCGACCATCGACTCGCATGCGTGGTCCATCCATTCTGGGCATGATCCGAATGCTAGGCTGACCCGATCGTACGAGGAGAACATCGYCCGAGTCATCGAACTGTTGAAGACTGACGAGGACGTGGCAGACGAACTGTCGCAAATCGAGCACGTCGTTATTGACGAGGCGCAGGACCTCGTCGGGCAGCGAGCGGACCTGATCGATGCTCTGGTGGAACGGCTGCCTTCCGACTGCGGGGTCACGGTCTTCGCCGACGAGGCCCAGGCAATCTATGGCTTCACCGATGACAGCATTGGACGCCACAACGGGGCAATTTCCAAGCCCGGCAAGCCGCTGCTCGACCGTTTGCGGGCCGCGAAAGCACCGGGCTTCGCCACGATGGTCCTGACGGAGATCTATCGCACGACCTCCCCCGGGCTTCGCAAGATCTTCTCTGAACTGCGGAAAGATGTCCTCGATAAACAGAACCACCGTGACGGATTGCACGCCGAGACAGCGGAAAGAATCCGAGAGCTGGCGGACAAGCGAGGTCTGAAGTGGACCCAGATGAAGGTCGCCGACTTCGCCAGCGACGATCTTCTGCTCTTCAGAAATCGTGTCGAAGTGCTCATGGCTTCGCAGTTCTGTGATCTTCCACATCGGCTGCGCCTGTCAGGATATGGCGTAACGTTACCGGCATGGCTGGCGATCTGTTTCTCGGATTTCGTCGAGCCGTTCCTCGCCGAGCGGCGCTTTCTTGACCTTTGGGCAGCGCGCATCGAGAACAAGGTGGCGCCTCAGTACGGGCCGGGCGAAGCCTGGCAGCACCTCATGCGCGTTGCAGGGCGGAAGGATGGCTCCATCGACATGCAGAGGCTGAGACGGCGGCTGGGCCAGACCCGGCCCCCGGTCGAGCTGACTCTCCCTGAGTACGGCCTTCACGGACCGATCGTGGGGACGATTCACGCGAGCAAGGGTCGAGAGGCGAGAAACGTCGTTCTGCTGCTGCCGAACGGTCCGGAATTCGAGAGCATCGAGAATGAGACAGAAGAGGCGCGAGTGCTTTTTGTCGGCGCCACGCGCGCGCGCGCATCACTCAGTGTCGGGGAGAGCAACGCCTTCAGAGCGTCAACGTTAGCATCGGGGCGGGTTCATCGCTCAGCGAGAAACGGTAAATCGACGATGGTCGAGATCGGTCGTGACGGCGACATCACCGCGCGCGGTCTTGTTGGTCGCAGCGAATTCAGCGCAGCCGATGCCTCGGCAGGGCAAGCTTTTCTCACGAAGGTCGCGGATGTTGTCACCACGTACAAACTGGAAACCGATCCCGACCTGGATTGGCGCTACAGGATCCACGCCGGTAGCGAGGGCCCCTGTGTTGGTGCCCTGTCGCGCAACCTCACCTATGACCTATGGGAGATACTTTCGAACAGAGGACAGAAGCAAAGCCACAAGCCACCGAGCTACGTGAATCATGTGAGAGGTCAGGGCTGTGCTACGATGGTTCTGGCCCCGGACGACAGTGATCTTGAGACCCTGAATGAGCCTTGGGCTTCCTCCGGTTTCGTCCTGACGCCGAGAATTGCGGCGTTTCCACCGTTTTTCTTTTTTGGCCGAAGATAACAGTCATCCAAGGAGACTAACGAGGATTTCGCGTGGCCCCTGGACATCCACGGCTGAAGCGTTCGATCGAGACCAAATGTCGAATGCGGGTGCAACTACTGAAGCATGCCATCTGCTTACGGGCTGGGATGCGGAGCAGTTGCGCGAGATCACAGCGGATAGGGATGCTCGGCTGATCGTCGAAGCAGGAACTGGTACGGGCAAGACGGCCGTCGCATACGCTCGTCTTGCACACCTAATAGCAGAAGAATTCATCGAGCCAAGCAACATCTTAATGATCAGCTTCACGAGAGCAGCTGAGGGAAATCTGCAGGGACAATCCAGTCCCTCCGCCCACGACCAAATGCCGCCGCTGCGGGGGCCGCGGCGCCGTGCCTGCAAGCAGGCCGGTCGATCAGGACCAAATACCCCATCTCTTCCGAGAAGCGGCTGCGTTTCATTGTCCGGGTCCTCTTGCGGAGCCAGAACGAACTTCAAACTGGATTAGGAACCCCGCCTCACGGGGGCAAACTTGCGCGCGCCGTTTGACAGATTGTCTCTGAACCGGGGAAGCGGTCGAGCACACGGAAGCCGATTTGCCAGTCGCCATACCAGCTCTCGATCCTGCGTAGGCATTCCGGTGCGGTAACGGGGTCCAATTTCATCTCAACCTGATGACTGAAGCCTGGCATCACGCTCTACCGCTATCGCAAGATCGCGGAACTGCTGCGATCGACGGCTGGCTGGGTCGTCTACGAGCGGGTCGAGCGCATTTGGCGACACGAGGGGCTGAAGGCTCCTGCCCGGAAACCCTAACGAGGTCAGCATTAGATTAGAATCAGGCCACCGAATGGGGCGGCCCAGACGGCTCGTGCGGTGAATAGTCAAGTTATTCTCCGCAGGGAATGCGGATAGTAATGCGAGAAGTGCACGCCTATTATGATGAATAAACTTTAATCATAAAGGATTTTTACTAGAACCTATCGTTTTAATAGCAGTAAAGCGACGTATTAATACTGATTGAGGCGTCAGTTATATCTCGAAAATCGATAATCGGCTCGCGTGTTCGTCCATTGTCATTTTTGCAGAATTTGCAATAACTTATATCCTGTTGACATCTGGTATAAACAACGATACGATGTTGAAATTATACACAATATCTTTATATATTGACGCGTTATTTGATGCCATTATTTTCGAAATTTGTTTTTATTTGTGTCTTGCCAAGTTTTCTGATGGCAACGACTGATCCAATATTGTTCTTGTAAATAAGAAATCAGCGTACGTCGTTCTGAAAGAGAGGCTCGATATGTAAATTCATATCGGCAGCCTACAGGATCTACAGGAT
>NZ_JBFTRC010000091.1:0-21511 GCF_056399325.1 Allobosea sp. 01N443 | reverse complement strand
GCGCCAAAGCGTGAGACGGCAGCGTCATAGGCCGCACGCGCATCGAGCAGCAGCCCCTCTTCCGACGGCGCGCCGCTCGACCCGCCATAGCCGCGATAATTCACGGCGAAGAGCCCGGTCCCGTCCTCGGTCAGGCCACGGAAGCGCGCCTGGCGGGCGGATCTCGCGAAATTGCCGGCATTGCCGTGGAAGAACAGCAGCACCGGCTTGCCCTCGCGCGGCGGCACCACCCAGGCGATCAGCCGCTCGCCATCGGCAGCAGTTAGCGTCGTCTCCTCGACACCTGGCAGATTGGCCGCAGCGATGTCTGCACGTGTCGGGTCGCGCGGATACAAAAGCTCGCGCTGCTCGACATAGAGCAGCGCCAGAAAGGTCAGATAGAGGACAAGCCCAGCGAGCGCGAGAAGGCGAATGAGCTTCATGCCGATCATGGTCCCCGATCACCGCGGCGGCACGGCCACGCTCATTCCAGCACCTTCATCATGTCCACGGAGGCCGTCTCGAAGCCTGCGCGGCGATAAGCCCTGAGCGCGAGGTCATTGCCCTCCAGCACACCGAGATGGAGGACCTTGCGCCCCGTCGCCCGCGCAAAGCGCTCGGCTTCCGCCAGCAGGATCTGACCGATGCCGGTCCCACGCTCCGCGGCGCCAACGACGATATTCTCGATATAGACGTGATCGCGCAGGTGCTCGTGTACGAACGGGCCGGTCCGGGCAAGCTGCAGCGCGAGATAGCCGACGACGCGGCCATCGCTCTCGGCGACCATCAGCACACCCCCGGTCTCGTCCGCCTTCTCACGATCATCTGCCAGGCAGGCGGCGGCCACCTCCGGCCCGGTCCCGCGCGCCGGACTCAGGCCCGCCTCATGGGCGGTCAGCTCCAGCAGCAGCGCCAGCACGGCGGGACGGTCCGCCTCCGCCATCGGTCTGATCGTGATGCCCACCGTTTGAAACTCCAAAAGAAAAGGGCCAGCGAGACGCCGGCCCCTCGCAACTTGCCGTGGGTCCGGCGGCTCAGTGCGCCATTGCCTTGACGATCTCGTCGGTGACCTTCTTGGCGTCCCCGAACAGCATCATCGTGTTGGGCATGAAGAACAACTCGTTCTCGACGCCGGCATATCCCGAGCCCATGCCGCGCTTGATGAAGAGCACGGTCTTGGCCTTTTCGACATCAAGGATCGGCATGCCGTAGATCGGCGACTGCGGATCGGTCTTGGCCGAAGGGTTGGTGACGTCATTGGCTCCGATGACGAAGGCCACATCCGCCTGGCCGAACTCGGAGTTGATATCCTCGAGTTCGAAAACCTCGTCATAGGGCACGTTCGCTTCGGCGAGCAGCACGTTCATGTGGCCGGGCATACGGCCAGCGACCGGGTGGATGGCGTACTTGACCTCGACGCCTTCCTTCTTCAGCGCGTCGGCCATCTCGCGCAGCGCATGCTGGGCTTGCGCCACCGCCATGCCGTAGCCCGGCACGATGATGACCTTGCCGGCATTCTTCATGATGAAGGCCGCATCGTCGGCCGAGCCCTGCTTCACCGGGCGAGCCTCTGTGGCGCCACCGGCAGGGCCAGCGGTCTCGCCGCCGAAGCCACCGAGGATGACCGAGATGAAGCTCCGGTTCATGCCCTTGCACATGATGTAGGACAGGATCGCACCGGAAGAGCCGACCAGCGCACCGGTGATGATCAGCGCCATGTTGCCGAGCGTGAAACCGATGCCCGCAGCCGCCCAGCCCGAATAGGAGTTGAGCATGGAGACCACGACCGGCATGTCCGCGCCACCGATCGGTACGATCAGCAGCACGCCGAGCGCGAAGGCGAGGAGCACGATCAGCCAGAAGGCGACGTGGCTCTCGGTCTTCAGGAAGAACAGCAGCAGCACGATGACCGCGATGCCAAGGCCGATATTGATGCCATGGCGCTGCGGCAGCATGATCGGTTTGCCGCTCATCCGCCCGTCGAGTTTCAGGAAGGCGATGATCGAGCCCGTGAAGGTGATCGCGCCGATGGCGCAGCCCAGCGCCATCTCGAACAGGCTTGCGCCCTTGATCTTGCCGACCTGACCGATGCCGAAGGCCTCCGGCGCGTAGAGCGCCGCTGCCGCGACCAGCACTGCCGCCAGACCAACCAGCGAGTGGAAGAAGGCGACGAGCTGCGGCATCTGGGTCATCTGCACGCGCCGGGCCATGTAGGCGCCGATGCCGCCGCCGATAGCGATGCCGAGAACGACCAGGAACCAGCCGGAGAAGCCGGAAGGCGGATAGAAGATCACGGTGGTGGCAATGGCGATGCCCATGCCCACCATGCCGTAGAGATTGCCCTGACGCGAGGTTGTCGGATGCGACAGGCCTCGCAGGGCCATGATGAACAGGACGCCGGAGACGACGTAGAGAAGGGCGGAGAGATTAGCGGCCATGTGCGCTCAGCCCTTCTTCTTGTACATCGAGAGCATGCGCTCGGTGACGAGGAAGCCGCCAAAGATGTTCACGGACGCCAGGACCAGCGCGACGAAGCCAAAAATCTTGGCCCAGATCGGACCATCGCCCAGAGCAGGCGCCGCATTCACGCCAACGGCGAGCAGCGCGCCGACGACGATGACGGAGGAGATCGCGTTGGTCACCGACATCAGCGGCGTGTGCAGTGCCGGCGTCACCGACCAGACGACATAGTAGCCGACGAAGACCGCGAGCACGAAGATCGCAAGCCGATAGACCGTCGGGTCCACGCCGGTAGCGGCACCGGCGGCGGCCGCAGCCTGCTCGGCATAGCGCTCCGCCAGTTCTGCAGCCTGTTTCGCGAGGGCAGCCGCCGAGCGGGCCTGCTCGAGCGCTTGTTCAGGTGTCGGATTAGCCATGGTCGGACACTCCCCCTAGCGATGCTTCAGGCCTTCGGCGCGAAATTCGGATGAACCACCGCGCCGTCCCGGGTCAGCGCAGTCGCCTTCACCAGCTCGTCGTCCCAGTTCACCGCGAGCTTCTTCTCGCCCTTGTCGATCAGCGTTTCGACGAAGGCGAAGAGATTCTTGGCGTAGAGGCTGGAGGATGTCGCAGGCAGACGCCCGGGCACATTCAGATGGCCCACGATCTTGACGCCATTCGGCGTGGTCACGATCTCGCCCGGCTTGGCGAGCTCGCAATTGCCGCCGCGCTCGACGGCGAGATCGATGATCACCGAACCCGCCTTCATGCTTTCGACCATCGCGGCGGTGATCAGCTTCGGCGCCGGGCGGCCCGGGATCAGCGCGGTCGTGATGACGATGTCCTGCTTGGCGATGTGGCCGGCGGTGAGCTCGGCCTGCTTTGCCTGGTATTCCGCGGACATTTCCTTGGCGTAGCCGCCGGCGGTCTGCGCCTGCTTGAACTCCTCGTCCTCGACGGCGAGGAATTTCGCACCGAGCGACTCGACCTGTTCCTTCGTGGCGGGGCGCACGTCGGTCGCGGTGACGATGGCGCCCAGACGCCGCGCAGTCGCGATTGCCTGCAGGCCGGCGACGCCGACGCCCATGATGAAGATCTTCGCCGCGGGAACCGTGCCTGCCGCCGTCATCATCATCGGGAGAGCCCGGCCATACTCGGCGGCGCCGTCGATCACGGCCCGATAGCCGGCGAGATTGGCCTGAGAGGACAGGACGTCCATCACCTGCGCACGGGTGATGCGCGGCATGAATTCCATGGCGAAAGCAGCGACATTGGCCTTCGCAAGGCCTTCGACTGCGGCCTCGTTACCGTAAGGATCCATGATGCCGACGACGAGCGCGCCCGCCGGCAGGCCGGCGAGTTCGCTCTCGGCCGGGCGGCGCACCTTGAGAACGATATCGGCGCCCTTCAGCGCCTCCTTGGCGTTCTTGGCGGTGGTCGCGCCGGCAGCCTGGTAGTCCGCGTCGGTAATACCGGAAGCGAGCCCCGCTCCCTTCTCCACTGCGACATCGGCCCCGAGGCCAATGAACTTGCGGACGGTTTCCGGCGTCACGGCGACGCGGGTTTCCGTCCCTTGCGTTTCGGCTGGGACAGCAATGCGCATGGCAGGCGGGGCCTTTCCGGCGTTACATCAGGAGGAGCGCGAGCAGCATCAGAACCAGCGGAACCGCCGGTGCACGCCAGGACAGCGAGGGAGCGGCAATGCCGACGCCTGTGGCGACGAGGGTCAGGAGCGTTCCGACGACCGCAGTACCCCAGGCATGCTTGGTTCCGCCCACGGCGAGCGCCGCGACGATGGCAAGGCAGGCTGCAGTGGTAACTTCGGCCATGTGGACGAAGCCGCGATAGGTCCGCTCGTGTTCCGGATAATCCATCTGCGGAGCATCGGCTGCGCTGTGTCCGTGGTGGGCCATAAAAACTGTTCCCGCATAAAAAGGTCTCATTGCCGTGTAGCGCACCAGCGAAGGGTCTGGCAACGCGTCAACACGCCATCGCCGCCTGTTTCAGGGGCATTTCAGGCAGTGAAACCGCTTGCTCTGCAAAGCCCTGGTAACAGCGGGGATGCCGGAACGAACATCCCCGTCAATGCGCAGCGGCCAATCCGGCGCGATCGAGTGCCTTCGCCTGAACGTCAGCCACATGCTCGGTCGAGAAATTCTCGATTTCCTGCTCGAACAGGCGATGGAAATTCAGCTCGGCATCGAGATGCAGGAAGACGCCGCCGAGGCCGATCGCGGCGCGGTCCATGAAGACGAATTCACGCGGCACGGTCACCGGCCCGCGCTTCTTCAGCGCCTGATGCACCTGGAAGGCCTGCTTGCGGCCATACTCCGCCGGGCTGACATCTTCGGCGATGCGCCGGGCCCTGTCCTCCAGCAACGGCCCGTAGATGAAACGCGCCCAGATGTTGAGGGTGTCGACCAACTCCTTGGTCAGCCCCTTGAAGCCCCAGGTCTCATAGGCGTGGATCACGCGCGCCTGGTCATTCTCCAGGAGGCCGCGATAGAGATCGACCACCCCGCCGACGAAGGAGGGGGGGAAGATCCGGATGCAGCCATAATCGAGCAGGTTGATGCCTTGTGGCGCACCATCCTCCGAGAACACCGTGTAGTTTCCGAGATGCGGGTCGCCGTGAATGACGCCGTGATGGCTGAAGGGGCGCCACCAGGCACGGAACATCGCGGTCGAGATCCGATCGCGGGACTCCTGCCCGTCCTGCTTATGGTCGAGGATTCGGTCACCCTCGAGCCAGTGCATGGTCAAGAGCCGGCGGGTCGACAGCCCGGCTTCCAGCGTCGGCACGCGCACGTCCGACGTCTCGGCCAGCATCGCGCGGTAAAGCGCGATATGTTTCGCCTCGCGGACGTAGTCGAGTTCCTCTCGCACCCGCGCGCCGATCTCCTTGGCGATCTCTGTGGTGTCGATCACCGGATCCATGCGTCGATGCAGCGCAAACAGGATGTCGAGCTGGGCGATATCGGCCTCGACCGCTGATTCCATATCCGGATATTGCAGTTTGCAGGCGACCGGCACGCCATCATGCGTCGTCGCCCGGTGCACCTGGCCGAGCGACGCTGCCGCCGCAGGCTTCAGGTCGAACTCGGCGAAGCGCATGCGCCATTGCGGCCCGAGCTCCGCCATCATGCGGCGCTTGACGAAGGCCGGCCCCATCGGCGGCGCCTGCGATTGCAGCTTCTGCAGCTCGGCGGCGTATTCCGGCGGCACGACGTCGGGAATGGTGGCGACGAGCTGCGCCACCTTCATGATCGGCCCCTTCAGCCCACCCAGCGCCTTGGCCAGCGCCTCGGCATTGCTGAGATTGCGGCCTTCCAGTCCGAGCAGCCGCGTCCCGGCAATGCGTGCCGCGACCCCACCGACATTCGCCCCGACGCGGGCGTAACGGGCTGCGCGGGCGGAGAAACGATTGGCTTCGCTGTCGCGTTCGGACATGTCGCTCACAGGATTGGCTGCAGGGTCGCGCCCAGGATGTAGGGCACGATCACGGCAGAACCAATGCTACATCATGCCCCGTCGGCGCAGCACGGTACCGTGCGCGCCCGGCGCCCTTCACTCGAGGAAGGCCGCAAGGTTCGCCAGCGTCGACCTCAAACCCACATCGTGGTCCTCCTGCCGGATGCCCGCGGGCACGTTCTCGCAGAGGATGGTGACCTCTGTGCCGCTCCCGACCGGAGCGAGGCTCCATGACATCGTCATCGTACCCGCGAAAGACGGATCCTCCGACACGAACTCAACCGACTGTACGATCCGCTCGTCCGGAATCAGCTCCAGAAAACGACCCTGAACGATGTCGGTGTTCTCCGAGGTCTTGCCGGCCCCTGAATGCTGCGATGCCTCATAGGTCAGGACCATGCGATAGCGTCCGCTGACCCGCGGTTCGAATGCGAGGATCTCGCCCGTCATGCCGCGTGGCGGGTTCCAGGACGCCAACGACTTGGGGTCAACGAAGGCGCGGTAGATGGCTTGTGGAGACGCTTGGACGATCCTCGAAGCGGAGTCCGTTCTCGTCCTGGCGCCAGGATTGGTCATGGCGTCCCTCCTTTCGGGCAGTACACGTTGCTCTTCAACTGCGGCATCGATGCCGTCCAGAGGAGCCCAGCTTCCTCAATGCGACGTTTGCAAACTCCGTTCCGCGCAGGTGGCCAGCACCACTTGAACCTGGATTGACCAGCAGTCACCTCCCGTCCAGATTCGCTGGTTTCTATCCAACCCGCGCCGCGAGGTCGGCCCTGACATCCGCCGCACCGACAACCCGTCCACCGGCGGCTTCGACCCGTTTGACAGCTTCCGCGATCAGCGCGGCATTGTTCCGTGTCTCGCCGAAGGGCGCGTCTTCCAGTCCGGCACGAACATGCACACCGCGGGCAACCGCGTGCGGGATCAGGTTGCCAAGTTCCACGCCCAGCCCCGCGATCATCACGGGCGCCTGCGGCGCAACCTCGGCAAGCAGCGCAAGATGGGCCTCGAGCGCATAGGACTTCGGCGGGAAGCCCCAGGCAAAGGCGTCCGAGAACATCAGCCGGTAGATCGGCATCGGCATGCCGGGATAGGCCTTGGCCAGCGCAGCTCCCAGGCGTGTGAAGCCTGGCTCGTAAATGGCATAGCTCGGATGGACCTTATGGCGCTGCGCCACCTCCATGCCCTCGCGAATATGCTCGCCGGGGTTCTGGTAGATGAAGCCTGCCTCGCCTTGTGGGATGCCGGCAAAGGTCGTCCAGTTGCAGGACCCGGGATCGAGCACGCCCCACTCGACCAGGCCGCGCTTCGCCAGCTCCTCCAGATGCCAGTAACGGCCGGAACCGACGATATCGCCGGCATAGCCGGAGCCGACGATCGGGATGGTCGGATAGACGATGGCATCGACCTTGGTGCGGATGCCCTCGATCGCCTGCGCATAGAGTTCCCAGTCGTCGCGCTGGCGGCCGGTCACGAGGTCGTAGACATGAAGATGGACAATGGCCGCCCCGGCCTCGACCGCCGCAATGCCGTCGGCAACAATCTCGGGGATGCTGATCGGAATGCCGGGCTGACGCTCCCTGCCCCAGGGGCCGTTGATCGCGGCTTCGATCCAGATCGGTGTGCTCACGGCGTTTCGTCCTCAGGCCAGGTGTCGGGAACCGAGCGAGCGTCCCCCTCGATGTCGATGCAAGTGAGAACCGAGTGTCGCCAACAGTGCAATACCACGGTGAGCAAATGAGCTCTGCTTCGGCCTTGCCAGCAACCCGCGCCAGCACGCTAGAATGAGCAAAAGCCGGGAGGAACGGATGGGGCTCCATTTCGAGGACTTTGACCTCGACAGCAGCGTCAYGACCCGCGGGCGTACCGTCGGCGAGGGTGACATCACGCTGTTCGCCGGCCTTTCCGGCGATTTCAACCCGCTGCATGTCGACAGCGAGTATTGCGCAGGCACGCCCTTCGGCGAGCGCATCGCCCACGGCCCCCTGACGCTCGCCATGGCGATCGGCCTGATGTCGCAGCAGAACCTGATCGATGCCACCACCATGGGCCTGCTCGATCTGCACTGGACATTTACCGGGCCGGTGAAGGTCGGCGACACGGTCCATGCCGTCGTCACAGCCGTCGAAAAGACACCCAGCCGCAAGCCGGACCGCGGCATCGTCACCCTGCGCCTCGAGGTGCACAACCAGCGCGGCGAGCACATCCAGACCGGCCATCTCAAGCTGCTGATGAAGCGCCGCACTGGGGATCAAGGCTGATGTTGGAACGGCGCCCCAGCTATCGCGAGACCTTTGAGCGGTTCGCCTGGCAGATCCCCGAGCGGTTCAATATCGGCGTCGCAGCCTGCGACCGCCACGCGGACGGCAGTGGCAAGCCGGCGCTGATCTATGAAGACCAGGGGCACGGCGTCGCGACGATGAGTTTCGACGCGCTCAAGCTCGACACGAACCGGCTCGCCAATATGCTGCGTGCCCATGGCGTCAAACCGGGTGAGCGCGTCGGCATCCTGCTGCCGCAACGCCCGGAAACGGCGATGGCCCATCTCGCCATCTACAAGATGGGTGCGATCGCCCTGCCGCTCTTCACCCAGTTCGGACCGGATGCGCTTGAACACCGGCTGCAGCATAGCGGCGCCTGCACGCTGATCACCGATGGCGAGAACATTGCCAAGGTCGAGGCGATCCGCGGGAGCCTGCCGGAACTCAGGCGGATCGTCCTGATCGACGGCGCAGGCCACCTCGACTTCTGGAGCGAGTTGAACAAGGCGTCCGACAGTTTCACGCCTCTCGACACCACGCCCGACGATCCGGCGCTGATCATCTACACCTCCGGCACCACGGGAAAGCCCAAGGGCGCGCTGCATGCCCACCGTGTGCTGCTCGGCCATCTACCCGGCGTGCAATTGCCGCAGGAATTCTTCCCGCAGGCCGGCGACCTGTTCTGGACGCCGGCGGACTGGGCCTGGGCCGGCGGATTGCTCGATGTTCTGCTGCCGAGCCTCTATTTCGGCGTTCCGGTGCTGGCCTCGCGTGCCCGCAAATTCGATCCCGAGGCAGCCTTCGACCTGATGGCGCGCCACAGCATCCGCAACGCCTTCCTGCCACCGACAGCGCTGAAGCTGATGCGGCAGGTTCACAATCCAAGAGAGCGCTTCGCCTATGCGATGCGCTCGATCGGCACCGGCGGCGAAACACTCGGCGCCGATATGCTAGCCTGGAGCAAGGAAACCTTCGGCTTCGAGGTCAACGAATTCTACGGCCAGACCGAAGCCAATCTGATCGTCTCCAACTGCGCCAGTCTGTTCCCGGTCAAGCCTGGCTCGATGGGGCGCGCCGTTCCCGGCCATCGCGTCGCGGTGATCTCGCCAGAGGGCGCGGTCCTGCCTGCTGGAGAGCAGGGGCTGATTGCGGTCGCGCGACCTGACCCCGTGATGATGCTGGAATACTGGCGCCAACCCGAGGCGACAACGGCGAAATTCCTCGGCGACTGGCTCGTCACCGGCGATACCGGCGCCTGCGACGAAGACGGCTATTTCTGGTTCCAGGGCCGTGATGACGACATCATTTCCAGCGGCTCCTATCGCATTGGCCCCGGCGATATCGAGGATTGCATCATCCGCCACCCCGCCGTGCTGATGGTTGCCGTGGTCGGCAGTCCGGACCCGCTGCGGACGGAGGTGGTCAAAGCTTTTGTCCTGCCGAAACCGGAGATCACCGCCTCGGCGGCGCTCGCCGCCGAGATCCAGGACTTCGTCAAATCGCGCCTCGCCGCCTACCAGTATCCGCGCGAGATCGAGTTCGTGACGGAATTGCCGATGACGCCGACCGGCAAGATCAGGCGCAAGGATCTGCGGGACCAGGAGATCGCAAGGAAGCGGGGCGGCGAATAGCCAGGCGGAGGCGATTCAAAGCCAAATCTTCATGAGCCTCTCTTCATGAGGAAGGCCCCCGTCGCCTCGAAGAGCCCGGAGCGCGCATGCTCGAGATGCATCAGATGCGTGCCCTCGGGAATGACGACATCTCGGGTTTCGCTCGTGCCAAGCCGCCCGCGCATCCATTGCGCATCGCTTTCCCTGCACAGGCTGTCCCAGGCGCCGCGCACGATCAGGGTCGGCGCCGTGATGCGAGACGGGTCGTAGCCGAGCCGCCCCAACCAGGCCGAGGCGATATCGGCGCGAGGCCCGGAGGGAATCTTGACCGCCGGTTCAGGCCTTCTGCTTGCGGCTTGCGCATCGCTGGCGAGATAGGCTGGACCCCAGTCTGCGAGCGTGGGTTCGATCAGGACCGGGGAGTGGCCATGCGGGACGTCCTCGATGAAGCGCGCGAGCTGGTCGGCAACCGAGACGAGACGCCACGCCCCGATGCTCTCCGGCGCAAGGAGGCCTGGGGTCTTGCGTTGCGCGATGGGCCCGAACAGGACCAGTCGCTCGACACGCTCCGGATGCAGCGAGGCAAGGAGCCCGGCGACGATGCTGCCCCAGGAATGCGCGATGAGCGACACTCGGGCCCGTCCGGTTAGGTCCAGCACGTGCTCGATCACCCGCGCCAGCTGTTTTGCGGCCTCTGGCGCGCGCCCGGATGGCGCATTGTCAGGCGCCTGGGCAAGGAAGCTCGCGGGCCTGTCCGAGCCGCCATAGCCCGCGAGATCAAAGCTCCAGACATCGAAGCCGCGCTCCTGCAGGTCGTCCATCCAGGAACGCCCGTCGAAGCGGTATGCAACAGAAAGGCCGACGGAAAGGTCGCGCCATGAACGTAGACGACGCTCGGCCCGGCCCCAGCCGCACGCCGGACCAGCAAGCCGGGCGTCTCGGCCGTTTCCGTCAACCGCATGACCTCGCCCGCGGCGATGGCGCGCRCTGTGTTGATCGAAGCTATGTTCATGGCTGGCTCCCGCCCTTGCTGGGTGGGCGGGAGACTGCGCCTGCGAATACGCGCTGACACCTGGAAACACTTCGGTGCCGACCGAAGGCTTCGGTGGGACTGCCTCTCTGGGCGCCTACAAGGCCTCGAGTACCAGCTCGAAGGTCATCAACACCGGATTGTCGCCACGTCTCAGACGGCCCTGCGCCATCGCACCGGTGAAATCGACCAGCGCCACATCGATCTCTGCGGCAAGTCGCCCCTGCGCGGGTTCGATGACCCCGGCCTGAATCGCGACTTCGGTCGCGAAATTCTCGACGATCCGGCCATCCTCGAAATGCGCGCCGATGGTGCTGCCGACGCCGCCATGGATGACGGCACGCCGGATGCCGCGTTCGGCACAGAACTCTTCCAGCGCCGTGGTGAAATCGACATTCGGGCCCACACGCAGGGCGAAATAACGCCCTTCGCGCGAAGCGCCGGAGAATGGCACTGCGACCGGGCCAAACAGCTTGAAATTCGTCTCCGGATCGGGCGCGGCGGCAAAACCGGCGCCATCGAGGCCCAGCGCCGGTACGGTGACCGTTTCCGCGAGCACGGTGTCGTCCGGCAGGATATGACCGCCGCTGACCTTGCCGTCCGCTTCCGTCCAGAGCGCGTGGCAGTGGAAGAAGGGCGCTCCATCACGCATACCGAAGGTCATCGCCCCCGTCTCGACGCGCGTCACGCCGGCAGGCCGAAACGTGTCGCTATAGAAGGCGGCATGCTCCGGTGTCTTCGACAGCGCCGGCATCACATAGGCGAAGGGTCCTAGGACGAGCCCATCGACCGTGACCACGCCACTGGTGAAGCCCATTGCCGCAAAGCCGCGGCGCACCGCTTCCAGAAGCGGAAGCCCGGCCGCGAGAGACATCCTGAAGCGTCGGCCATGCGCTTCGATCCATTGAATGCGCTCAGGCGCAGCGGGACCGGGCTGGATGATCTGCCGCATCACCTTTCGCCCCGCATCCGGGCGAGTTCGCCGCGCGCTTCAAGCTCGTCCTTGACCAGCCGCTTCGGCACCTTGCCGTAACCCGACTTCGGCAGCGCCTCCCAGAACAGGAAGCGCTTCGGCATCTTGTAGCGGGCGATCTTGGTCGAGAGGAACTCGGCGAGTTCGGCCTCGCTGGCCTGCGCCCCCGAACATGCGACGCAGACGGCGATACCGATCTCGCCCCAGACCGGATCGGGCACGCCGACCACGGCCACCTCCGCGATTGCCGGATGGGTCAGGATCTTCTCCTCGATCTCGCGCGGGTAGATGTTCGAGCCGCCGGAAATGTACATATCGGACGCGCGCCCGGTAATGTAGATAAAGCCCTGTTCGTCCATGTGACCGAGGTCACCCGTACGGAACCAGCCGTCGCGGAACGATTTCGCATTGGCCTCGGGGTTGTCGTAGTAGCCCGCGAACACGGCCGGGCCGACGACGCAGATTTCGCCCTGCTCCCCTGCCGCGACCTCACGCCCCTCATCATCCTGGATCTGGACCTGCATTCCCGTGCGCTCGAAGCCGCAGGTCCCGATACGCGCATTCGGGCCATCCTCGGGATCATGCAGGGCTGGCGGCAGCACCGTGATATTGCCGGTGACCTCACCGAGCCCGAAATACTGCACGATCACCTTGCCCAGCTTGGCAAGCGCCGCCTTCTGATCCTCGCGATACATAGGCGCGCCGGCATAGATGACATAGCGCAGCGAGGAGTGGTCATGCGTGTCGACGGCCGGATGCTCGACCAGCATCTTCAGGATCGTCGGCACGGTGAAGATATTGGTGATGCGGTGGCGCGCGATCAGGCGATAGGCCTCGTCGACGTCGAAACGCTCCGACGGCAGCAGGATCGTCGGCGCGCCGCGCGCCGAGATGACGAGCTGGTGCACGCCCGCGCCATGCGAGAGAGGCGCGACCACGAGCGATGCATCCGACTCCGTCGTTCCCGGCATCAGGTCGCAGAGATGATTGGTGACGACGAAACCCATCTGGCCATGGGTGAGCACCGCGGCCTTCGAGCGCCCCGTGGTCCCCGAGGTAAAGAAGAACCAGCAGGGATCATCACGCTCGACCGCGGCATTCGCAACGCTTGCACCAGCATGGCGCGCGATCATCTCGCCGACCTCGGCCTCGCCAAAAGCTCCTGCCCCGATACGCCAGGTAAAGCCCAACGCGGGTTCAGCAGTGGCGACCGCCGCAGCATGCTCCGGAAAATCGCCATGGCACAGGAAGGCCTTCGCACCGGACGCCGTCGCGAGATAGGCGACCTCGTCCGGCAGCAGCCTGAAATTGGTCGGCACCCAGACGGCACCAAGCCGAAAGGCCGCGAACATCGAGAAGAACATCGCCTCGCAGTTCTTCGAATGAACCAGGATGCGGTCCCCCTTGCCGATGCCTCGCGTCGCCAGCGCCGCGGCCAGCGCCGAAACCTGCGCATCGATCTCGGCCCATTTCCACTGCCTGTCCCCCCAGATGAAGCCAGGGCGCTGGCCGAAGCGGCGCGCATTCTGGGTGACGATATGGGCAAGGTTCATCACGCGGCGCGTCACGGGTGCGACGCCGCCGCGCGGGGCGGCCTGGCTGGCAAGGGCTTCGGTCACGTCAGACGCTCCTCGATTTTGTAATTGGGCGTGCTCCCTGCTGCGGGCTGCCGCCTTGGGATGTCTTGCGGACGAACATCTGCGCGAGCAGGCGCTCCATCCTCTCGGCCTCGGTCGAAAGATGGCGCGCCAACTCGACCTGGCGCGCGGGAACCATGCGGCTGTCGATCGCCGCCAGGCTGAGTGCGCCGGCGACGCGGCCGTCCGGATAGCGGAAGGCGATGCCGACGCCCCAGGAACTGGCCACCAGCCGGCCGGGATTGAGCGAAAAACCACGCTCGCGGGCCAACGCCAGATCGGCGCGGATCTCGTCAGGCGGAAAACCGGGATACTGCGTCAGCAGCGCTTTCTCGTTCGCCGCCATGACCCGCTCTACCTCGCCGTCCGGCAGCGCTGCCAGCATGGCCAGCGAGCCGGCGCCGACCCCGAGCGGGTGCTGCTGGCCAGTCTGCAGCGCGTGGGTCCGGACCGGATAGGTTCCTTCCTCCCGATGCAGGCAGACCGAGTAATTCTCGCGCCGGATCGAGAGAAAGCTCGTATCCATGGTGATCTCCGACAGGCGCCTCAGGCTCTCCATGGCCAGTTCGAGCAGCCCGTGCCGGCGCGCGGCCAGCACGCCCAGCACGAAAGCCTCCTCGCCGAGGCAGTAATGCCGCGACACAGCCTCCTGCTCGACGAGTCCCGCGCGCATCAGGGCGAGCAGCAGCCGCCGCGCCGTCGGCTTGTTGAGCCCGCTTTCGATGACGATATCGCTCAGCGGCAACCCGCCCGCGGGCTCACGACCGATCAAAGCCAGGAGCCGCAAGGCCCGATCGACACTCTGCGAACCCGAGAGATCACCGGCTGATGCAACGAAATGTTCCATCCTGCGGCCTCAGAGACAGTCCATAATATGGACCCTTTGGTTGTTTTCAGCAGCCTAGTTCGGGCTCAGATAGATTGCAACGCAGGCCTGCTCGTGTATTCTTGGCCACGTCCGCTGGATCATTCATCCACAGTATGGACCGCGCCGGGCCTCAAGAACGTTCACAAGATCGGCGCGCGGGAGGAAGGGCAGATGTTGTCACGGGATTCCGGCTGGCCGGAGGCCAACGCCATGACTGAAGCGGATATCCGCTGCGGTTCCGTTCCGACATGCGCACGCTCCGGCGTTGCCGTGCGGACGCAGGCTTGAGCCCGGGCATGGCACAGCTCAGCGAGAGCATTGTTCCTTCAGAGAACCCGCTGGATACGGATGCAATCCGCACTGGCTCGGCGATCATGCGGCCGATCGAGATGATCAGCGCCGCACTGCTGCTCCTGATCGTCGGGCTGCTGCTGCTCGGCGTCACCACGCGCTATGTTTTCTCCCTGCCGATTGTCTGGATCGACGAAGCCGCCTCGATCTCTTTCCTCTGGCTCGCCATGCTCGGCTCTGCGATCGCGATCGATCGCAACGAGCATCTCAAGCTGACGCTCTTCATCGGCATGATGCCTGAGCGCATGAGCCAGTTCGTGCAGACGCTGGCCCTGGTCGTGGTTGCCGCCTTCCTCGCGGCCATGATCCACCCGGCGATCGACTACACAATCGAGGAATCCTACGTCACCTCGGCCGCGCTCAACATTCCAAACAGCTGGCGCGTGTCGGCCATCGCATGCGGCATCACCATGATGTTCGTGCTGACGGTTCGCCATGCCATCCGCACCGCGAGGCTGCCGGACCTGATCGTCGCCGTCGCGCTCGTGGCCGGGCTCGCCGCCGCCTGCTGGGGGTTGATGCCGGTCTTCAAGGGTCTCGGCTACACCAACATCCTGATCTTCCTCGTCGTCACGGTGGCACTCTGCCTCGCTGCCGGCGTGCCGATCGCCTTCTGCTTCGGTATGGGTACGCTCGCCTTCCTCGCCTTCAGCACCAATGTCCCGATGATCGTGATGATCGGACGCATGGACGAGGGCATGTCGAGCATCATCCTGCTCTCCGTGCCGATCTTCGTGCTGCTCGGCTGCATTCTCGATGCGACCGGCATGGGCAAGGCGATTGTCGACTTCCTCGCCTCGATGCTCGGCCATGTCCGCGCCGGCATGTCCTATGTGCTGCTCGGCTCACTCTTCCTGGTCTCGGGCATTTCGGGCTCGAAAGTCTCCGACATGGCAACGGTGGCGCCCGCGCTCTTTCCCGAGATGAAGCGCCGCGGCTACCAGCCCAAGGAGCTCATCGCCCTGCTCTCGACCGGCGCGGCCATGGCCGACACGGTGCCCCCGAGCATCGTCCTGATCGTGCTCGGCTCGGTCGCGGGCGTCTCGATCGCCGGTTTGTTCAATGCCGGCTTCGGCATCGCCATGGTGCTCCTCGTCGCACTGGCGCTGCTGGCACGCTGGAAAGCCATCGGCGAAGACATGAAGGGCGTGCGGCGCGCGCCCATGGCCGTGATCGGGCGGACCGCTCTGGTCGCGGGTCCGGCTCTCGTCCTGCCCTTCCTGATCCGCGGCGTGGTCGGCGGAGGCATTGCCACCGCGACCGAGGTCTCGACCATTGCGGTGCTCTACGCCTTCGTCATTGGCATCATCCTCTATGGCGGCATCGGCCTGCGCAAATGCTACGCGATGCTGGTCGAGACGGCGGCGCTCTCGGGCGCGATCCTGATGATCCTCGGCACCGCGCTCGCCATGGCCTGGGCCCTGACCCAGACCGGCTTCGCGCGCGACCTCGCCACTTTCATGGCCGGCCTGCCGGGCGGCTGGCTGACCTTCATGGCAGTGACGATCGTCGTCTTCCTGGTTCTGGGCTGCGTGCTCGAAGGCCTGCCCGCGATCGTGTTGATGGCGCCGCTGATGTTCCCGATCGCCAAGAATCTCGGCATCAACGATGTGCACTATTCGATGGTGGTGGTCACGGCGATGAATATCGGCCTGATGACCCCCCCGATCGGAATCGGCTTCTACATCGCCTGCAAGATCGGCAATGTCTCGCCGGATGAGGCGATGGGCGCGATCTGGCCCTATCTCGTCGCGCTGCTGATCGGCCTTGTCGTCATTGCAGTCGTGCCCGGCCTGTCGACCTGGGTGCTCTGATGCTCCGGCATGGTCGCCACCATCGCAGTGAGGGTTGCAGGGCTGCGGTCCGGAACGCGAGAATTTAGGATAACCGAGATCCCGTCGTCGCGAAGCAAACCAGCGGCGGCGTGAAAGCAACATCGACAGGGAGAGAAACGCTCATGACCATCTCACGCCGCACTCTGCTGCAGGGCACCGCCGCTGCCGCCACCATCGGCTCCTTCCATATCGGCAGGGCCGAGGCGCAGACCGCTGAATTCACCTACAAATACGCCAACAACCTGCCCGTCGCGCACCCGATGAATATCCGCGCCAACGAGGCAGCGGAGAAGATCAAGCAGGACACCAAGGGCCGGGTCGTCATCCAGATCTTCCCGAACAATCAGCTCGGTTCCGACACCGACATGCTGAGCCAGGTCCGTTCGGGCGGCGTCGAGTTCTTCACGCTCTCGCCGCTGATCCTCTCGACACTGGTTCCGAACGCCTCGCTCAGCGGCATCGGCTTCGCCTTCCCGAACTATGATGCGGTCTGGAAGGCCTTGGACGGTGAACTCGGCGCCTATGTCCGCGGCCAGATCGGCAAGGCCAATCTCGTCGTCATGGACAAGATCTGGGACAACGGCTTCCGGCAGATGACGAGCTCGAAGGGCCCGATCAACACACCCGACGATCTCAAGGGCTTCAAGATCCGCGTGCCGGTCAGCCCGCTCTGGACCTCGATGTTCACCGCCTTCCAGTCGGCCCCGGCCAGCAWCAACTTCGCCGAGGTCTACACCGCCCTGCAGACCAAGGTGGTCGATGGCCAGGAGAATCCGCTGGCGATCATCGCCACTGCCAAGCTGTTCGAGGTGCAGAAGTACCTCTCCATGACCAACCACATGTGGGACGGCTTCTGGTTCCTGGCGAACCGTCGCGCCTGGGAGAAGCTGCCGGAGGATCTGCGCAAGATCGTCGCCAAGAACCTCGACGACGCAGCCCTGCTCGAGCGCGCCGATGTCGCCAAGCTCAATGCCGGCCTCAAGGACGAACTCGTCTCGAAGGGCATGGTCATCAACGACACCCAGGCAGCTCCCTTCCGCGAGGCGCTTCGCAAGGCCGGCTTCTATGCCGACTGGAAGAAGAAGTATGGCGACGAGGCCTGGGCCATTCTCGAGAAGGCCGTCGGCAGCAGCCTGAGCTGAGCCGGCCCACTCATCTTTCAAGCCCGGCGGTGCAACAGCGCTGCCGGGCTTTCATTTGAACCACTCGCCACCTGAAGGAAGCACGTCATGGCCGACCGGCTGAAGGGCAAGACCGCGATCGTTTTCGGTGCCGGCTCCTCAGGCCCGGGCTGGGGCAATGGCAAGGCCGCAGCGGTCGCCTATGCGCGGGAGGGCGCCAGGGTCATCTGCATCGACCTCGTCCAGGCTGCTGCCGACGAGACAGCGGCCATCATCAGCGAGGAGGGAGGCGAAGCGCTCGCGATCGCAGCCGATGTGACTAAGCAGGGCTCGGTCGATGACGCCGTCGCGACCACCATGGCGCGCTTCGGCGGCATCCAGATTCTGCACAACAATGTCGGCGTGACCCATATGGGTGGACCGGTCGAACTTAGCGAGGAGAAGTTTCGGGCTGCGCTCGATCTGAATCTCGGCTCGGTCTATCGCACGGCCAAGGCGGTCATCCCGGCGATGCTTGCGAGCGGCGGCGGCGCGATCGTCAACATCTCCTCGCTCGCCGCGATCCGCTGGACCGGCTACCCCTACTTTGCCTATTACGCCACCAAGGCAGCGGTGAACCAGGCGAYGATGGCGCTCGCCATGCAATATGCCCGGCAGAACATCCGGGCGAACTGCATCATGCCGGGCCTGATCGACACGCCGCTGATCTACAAGCAGATCTCGGGTCAGTATGCCTCGGTCGACGAGATGGTCGCTGCCCGCAACGCCGCCGTACCGATGGGCAAGATGGGCACGGCCTGGGATATTGCTGCGGCCGCCGTGTTCCTGGCCTCGGACGAAGCAGCCTTCATCACCGGAGTTTGCCTGCCCGTCGATGGCGGTCAGAGCTGCGCAGTCGCAGCCTTCCCGAGCTGACACCTGGATCATCGGACCGGATACCGTACCGGCTCCGATGATCTGACCTTCTGTGCCTGCATCCGCTTTCCCGAGGACCGCAGCCCACGTTTCGGGCCGATGCTTTAGACGAGCGCCGACTGCATCTCGATCTGATAGCCCTCCGGATCATCGAACACGAATGCCCGGATCCGGAGTGCTTCATGGCTGCGCGGCGGCTTCAGCGCGGAGACGCCGACGCTCTCGACATAGGCATGCCAGCCGTCGACATCAGCGACGCGGATGCAGATCTGCACCGGCTTGACCGGGTGGGCGCGATGACTGCCCCGGCTCTCGTCGACGAGGCCGACATAGCCCCCCTCGGTGATGCGGTAGATCTTCGACCAGCCCTGATCGATCGTAAGTTCGAGCCCGAGCACGTCCTCGTAGAAGCGCATCGCCTGCGGCAGATCGCGATAATAGAGGAAGGTGATGAGCTTCTGGGTCGCGTCATGCGACGGTCTTGCAATCGTCAAGGTTTGCCTCCGAACCGCGCTGCCATTTGCCCATCTCCAGGTTTGGCAGCGGGGTCGTCAAGCGGCGGCCAGAGCGTGATCGCGACCAGCAGCGCCGGACGCGGTAGGAAACAGGGTATGATCGCGCGAGATGGCCACGAAAGCGAAGCGGAGCTCACCGGCAGCGCAATCGGCTCGACATCCGCGCCCGCTTGATCGGCCCGTAGGAATAGCGCGTCATGATCTCCAGCACATCGCAGAACGAGTGACGGCCGCTCGGCGAAGAGCGTGACGCGGTCCGTTTTGGCGGCGCCGGCCAATACCACGTTCTCCGATCGCGATCTTCAGTAGCCCATGCTTCAGTAGCTCATGTTTCAGTAGCTCATGGCCCGGTTGCGGGCGTTCCCGATATGCGCGCTCATCTCGGCTGCCGCCCGTTCGGGGTCGCGCGCCTCGATGGCCGCGATGATCTTCAGGTGGTCCTGCATCACCGGAACCAGGATGTGGTTCTGGATGCGCGTCTCGTACTGGCGGATCAGCCTGATCTTCAGCCAGGTGACCCGGAAGGCCTTGGAGACGATGTCGTTGTCGAGGTGATCGATGATCGCCTCGTGCATCAGCCGGTCGACATCCTCGGCGTCCTCGATCAGCGTCTCGTCGCCACCCGCCGCGGCCCTCCGGATGATCGCTTCGTGGCGTTCACGCTGTTCGGCGATCTCTTCGTCCGTCGCCGTTTTCGCGTAGAGCGCAGTCGCTTCCTTTTCGAGGAAGAGCCGGAACTGGAACGCATTGCGGATCAGGTTGAGATCGACATGGGCAACCTGCATGCCGCGCTGCGGCACGGTCTTGATCAGACCTTCCGCCTCGAGGCGCGGGATCAGTTCGCGAATGGCGCCGAGCGGCAGGCCAGTCATCGCCACGAGCTCGCGCTGGGTGACGAACTGACCTGGCTTGATCTCTCGCGCCAGCAGCCGCTCGGTGAAGCTGACATAGGCCTTGTCCCGCAGCTTCAGCGGTTCGCCGTCGCGCTCCTGATCGTTCTCGCCCATGCGCTCCTGTTCCTCTCGTGGCTCCTCAGGCGGCCTTGGCCCGCGTAATCGTGTCGAAGGCTGCGAACAAGCGCTGTCGCTGCGCCTCGCTCAAAGCCTCGAGCGGCGGGCGCATCGCGCTATAGCCCTTGTCGCCATGCAGATGGCCGACCAGGGCCTTGACTGCCGGCAGGACCGGATAGCTGCAGACCTCGTCGACCAGCGCATTCACCACCGGGCTCTCCGTCCCTTCATAAACCATCGGCCGAAGCAGCCCCGGCACCAGATTGGCGACGCCGCAGATCGAGCCCTGAGCCCCGGCCCTCACCGCGCGGGCGAGCAGCCGTTCGTCACCGACCAGGATGGCAAGCTCACCGTGAGCTTTGAGCAGGGCTTCGGTATTCGCATAGCTGCCCGAGGAATCCTTCACCCCGGTGACGATGCCCGGAAACGCCTTCTTCAGCCGCTCGACCAGCCCGACGCTGATGTCGACCGCCGTGACCGAGGGGATGTGGTAGAGGATGGTGTTGCGGGCGGACGGCCCCAGCTTCTCGAAGAACTGCGAGAACCAGACAAAGAGTCCCTCGTCGCTGACGCCCTTGAAATAGAAGGGCGGCGCGACCAGCAGGCCCTTGGCGCCGATATCGAGTGCGACCTTGGCCTGCTCGATCGATTCATGCAGCGAGGCAGCGGCGACGCCGGCATAGATTTGCGTGCCAGGATCGACGCCGGCACCGACCAGCGCGCCCAGCATCGCGGTACGCGCCGGCAGGCCAAGCGCCGCCCCCTCGCCCGTCGTGCCAAACAGCGTGACGGAGTCACAGCCCTCGGCCAGCACGTGGCGCGCATGCTTGACGAGGCGCGGCAGATCGACGGCTCCGCCCTCCCGCATCGGCGTCGTGATGGCGCAGGAAAGGCCGAAGCGGTTCGGGTCGATAGCCATTGGAGGGAGCTTTCCTGAGATATGAATGTCTGACATGTTAGTTTGCAGTCAAAACTGACGCAAGGTCGGGAAGACACGGAAATCGAGGTGCGGCTCAGCCATCCTTCAGCCCTCCGGCCGACAATCCGGCGACGATCTGACGCTGAGCCAGCACCGTCAGCAGCAGCACCGGCAGCGTCACCAGCAGCGCGGCAGCGGCGAGCGGCCCCCAGGAAATCTGCTCGAAGGTCAGGGAGTTGTAGACTGCAGACGGCAAGGTACGGCTGTTCTTGCCGCCGAGCACGACCGAGAAGATGAAGTTGTTCCAGGAGAAGATGAAGGCGAGGATGCCGCCGACCACGATGCCGGGCCGCGCCAGCGGCAGCGCGACATGACGAAAGGCCTGCCAGGTCGTCGCACCGTCGATGCGCGCCGCATCCTCCAGTTCCATCGGCACATTCTCGAAATAGCCGATCATGATCCAGACGATGATCGGAATGGTGATGACGAGATGCGTGATCACCAGCGCCGTGATGCTGCCGACGAGCCCGGTCATCTGGAACAGCAGGAAGAGCGGGATCAGGTAGGACAAGGC
>NZ_JBFTRC010000090.1:0-87789 GCF_056399325.1 Allobosea sp. 01N443 | reverse complement strand
GACTTCCAGCCCCGTGGTCGTGTTGAGATAGGTCACGGCGCCGTAGAGGTCGCCAATCCAGCGATTGAGCGCGACATTCGACAGCTGGCCGTCCTGATAGGCGCCGGCGGGAATGTTGACGGCAACACCGGTCGTCCAGTGGAAATTGCCGGAATGCCAGCCGATGAAGCTGGTGACGACGGGATCGCCGATGTTGAAGGTGGCGTCGCGCTGGCTGAAGGCGAAAGCTCGCCCCAGGCGCGGGGCGGCAATTAGGGCTCCGGCGCTGACTCTCGGAATGCCGAAGGGCAAGGTCACGGCGAAGCCGAGATTGCCGCCCAGGACCTCGAGCGGAGTCACCCAGGTCGGTGTCAGGAAATCGACCCGCGCCTCGACCTTGACGTCGCTGAGGACGGCCCCGCCGAGCTGGAGACGGCGGGAGCCCGGCAAGCTGCCGGAATAGCTGTAGAAATCATTCTGAAAATAGAAGCCCGGCGGCGGCACCAGGCCCGACAGAGCCCCGCGCAAGCCCGGGATATAAAGACTAGCGCCGCCTTCGGTCGCAAATGCCGGGCCCGCTGCCAGGCCGGCGAAGGCGCAGATTGCGGCACCGATTTTCAAAACGTGCCGCCGCATCGATTCGGTCCCCACATCGTGATGGAGGGAAGCTGGGCCGGCCTCGGTTTCATCGTCAAGCGAAGAGTTTCGGTGCAGAGACAGAAGACTGGCGAAGGTTTTCGAGTGTGGTGTTTACGACCCGGTAAGACGCAGACGATGTTATGCTGGGGGTGCAAGACGGGTGCCCAGACCGAAGAGGCTCCAATCCATGACTGTCTCATGAGCAGAGTTCTGTTGAGCGGCCTTGCGGCAGCGACAATCGTCGCTGCACTGTCGTCGCGCGCCGAGGCTTTCTGGGAGCGCTCCCAGATCATGGCCTGTGCGGAAGCCCAGTCCGAAGCAGAGCGGATCAGGCGGCAATGCTGGATTTTCGCTCCTGTGCCGGAGTTTCCGGCGCCGGTGCTGTCCGGGTACCGGTATGTGCCTTATGAGAAACGCTCCGGGCGCGCGCGTGGTCCCTGGCCGAATGGCGAGAAGGTCATCCGGCGCCTCGGCTAGGTCTTTCCTGAACCGAACGAGCGTTTGCCGCGGCGTTTCCTATTGTCGTGCTGCCGCGAAGGAACGAACGAAACCCGACGCAATCCGAGCCTCGGGCCGATCCCCAGGCGGGTCTCAGCACTTATAGACTGTGCCGGCGGTGCTGGGTCCCTTCCAGGTATGGGCTGCGACCGGTGAGACCACATGTGTCCCGCCGGCTTCGGCGGCACGGATCTTCAGCYTGGCAAGGGCACTGTCGCGGGCGCTGTCGATCAGCAGCGTCTGATTGATGGTCGAATCGCCATTGATCTCCGCGATCTGCTTGCAGGCTTGAACGATTTCCTTGTTCTCCGTCACGACGACTGCGTTGGAGCGCGAGTTCGGAACGGCGCAGGCGGCGAGTGCGAGCGTCGACAGGAGCAGTATCGGGCGCAGTAGCATCGGGGTCTTTCCTGAAGGCCTGTGTGTGGCCATATCACATTTCGCACGATCAGCCGCCTGGCTGCAATTTCGGGAAACAGGCCGCCGCGGACGATCGCATTGAACCGCGGACGCAGGTGTTCTATCCCGGGGCCGCTTTCACTCAGGTCGCTTCAAGAGCCGCAGGCCCATCGCGCCGCAGCCGGCGACCTTTCGCATAAGGATCGACCATGGCCCGCAAGAAATCCAAACCGCTCGATGCCGAGTTCGTCATGTTCGACATCGTCTATTCCGATGGCTCGCGCTCGTCGAACCGGCGGGTTCCCTCCGACCTGCTCGGCGGGCTCGATGGTGACGAGCCGGCGCGCGAGGCCATCATGGAACAGGACCAGATCATCGCGGAGAAGTCCGGCAGGCCGGCTCTCGCGATCACCTCGCTGACCCGTTCCGGAAAGGCCGCCCCGGAAAAGCCGGCGCAGAAAGCCCGCCGCTAGCACGCGTAACCGCGACGCCACACATGCGGAAACCTTAATATCTCGTCTGCCTTGACGGTTGCCGTAGCGATAGTTTTCATGCGAATTGGCGGTCTTGGGTGGCTGAAAAAGGATATATTGATGCGTTCTCTTATTGTCGTGGGGCTTCTGGCCGCGGGGCTGGCCGGCTGCCAGACTGCACAGGAATCGATGGCCGACGCAGAAATCACCTGCGAAGCTCAGGGCTTCCGTCCGGGCACGCGCGCTTATCAGCAGTGCCGTTCTGCCAATTATGTCGAGAACCGCCGTGCATCGAATGAGACCGCCAGTGCGGTGACCGCCGGCGTTGCCGCGGGCGTCGTCGGCGGCGCAATTGTCGGTGCCGCAGCGTCTCGCCCCTATTACGGTCGCGGCTATTACTATGGCCGTCCCGGCTACTGGTGGTGACATTCCATTTCCGGGAGGCTTCGGCCTCCCGGTTTTTGTTTGAAGCGCGCACTGGTTGGTTGACCGGCTGCAGGTCTCCCCGATCACTTTTTAAGATCACCGGACTGGATCTCGAAATCCGTCCAATGATTTCACTTTTCTGTTTGCATCGGCTTGCCCGAAGGCCGCGATCCACCTCTCGGGCCGATGCTCTAGCGTTTCGTGCTGCGGCGTCGCACCGGAGCCGGCGCTGGCTCGCTCGATGACGTCAGCAGCGAGCCGAGCACATAGACCGCGATGCCAATGCCGAGCAACGCTGCGAGCGGCTCCTTCTCCGTCCGTTTCGCCAGCAGGCGGCTGCCATCACGGGCATAATCCTGGGCGATATTGCCTGACGATTGCAGCCAGCTTTCGCCGGCCTTCATCGAATCTCTCCCCGCCTTGATCATGTCGTCTCCGCCATAATCGGAGAAGAGCCGGCGCAGGCGCCCGTAGTCGGGCTCCCATTGCGGTCGTGCGGGTCGCATGCTCGCCCAGGCGATCAAGCCGACGCTGAGGGCGCCGAGGCCGAAGGCGACGACCGGATGGCGTTGGATGGCGCGCAGGGCAACCTCGCCCTTTTCCTGGGCGTAATGCCCTGCCTCGCCGGGATCGACATCGCGGATCGCGTCCTTGGCGCGATCATAGCCATCCTTGACGGTCCCAGCGAGATCGGCCGCCTTGGCGCGGATCGTATTGCCGGCACGCTTGGCCTCATCCTCTGCCTCGTCCCAATCCTTCGGCATGTCGGGCGGAAACGCATTGTTGGTCGCCATCGCGGACACTCCAGTCTCTCGTTTCGGGTGTGCAAACTGAACGATGCTGTAGCGACAGAGTTCCGTCAGCGTTCACGGAAATGTGCCGAGCCTGCCGGCTAAGGCTTGTTGAGGCCGACTTCCGGTCACGAGGGTGCCCAGATTGGATGCGAGGTCGTCACCATCCGATCGGGATCGACTAAGGAGATGATCATGGAAACACAGCACCTTCAGATGCAGTGCAACCCCATCATGACCGACCCGGAATGGATTGCCCTTGAAAGCCTCGACGAGGAGACCAAGCACTTCATCTTCGACGATGCCGTGTTGCTGTCGCTGCGGCAGCGGGGACTCGTGGAGCCGGCCGATGGCCTGTGGCGTGTCACTGCGCGCGGCCACCGGGCTCTGAGCGAGCGCAACTATTGGTGGCTCGCGCATACCCAGGCCTCGCGCTCGCTCTGCTCCAGCGCGTTCTCGGGGTGAGCGGAAGCCCTTTCGGCCAAAACCCGGTCTCTTGGCCATCATTGGCCGGGTGTGCCTCTGGATATCGCGCGGCGATACATCACATGACAGTCAGTCGTCCTGATTGAAGAGCGCCATGGCCAAGCCTGTCAGCATCACCGTTTCTCATGACCTCGGACGCGAGGCCGCCCTGGACCGGCTGCGCAGCGGCATCGACCGCATCCGCGACAAGCTCGGCATGGTGAAGATGCAGCTGGTCGAGGAGAACTGGGACGGGGATGCCGTCCAGTTCGGCGTCGCCGCACTCGGCTATACCGTCAGGGGCAAGCTCGAGGTCGAGGAGACGCTTGTCCGCATCGAGGTGATGTTGCCCTGGGTGCTCGCGGTCTTCGCCGAGAAGCTCGAGCTCGGCGTCGAGAAGCAGGGACAGGTCCTGCTCGAGAAGCCACGCTCCTGATCACAGGTGGCGGGCGCTGCCGGAACGCTTCGCGTTCGTAAAGTTTCCGTTCACCATCAGGCTGCTGCAGTGACCCATTGCGACAATTCGCCGGGCACGATCGGCAATATTATTGCTGCCTGAAGCGAGAGGGGCGGCGCGCTGCGGTTGAAATTCCACCTTCCGCCCGCMATGGTCTGACAACCCCTTTTCATCACTCACCGCTCCGGGAGACCAATGCATCACGGCCCGCTGATCGCCATCCTTGTCGCGGGCCTCGGCCTTGCTTTCGTCTTCGGGGCGCTTGCCCAGAAATTCCGCTTCCCTCCTCTCGTCGGTTATTTGCTCGCAGGCGTCGCGGTCGGGCCCTTCACCCCGGGGTTCGTCGCGGATCAGGGGCTTGCCAATCAGCTGGCCGAAATCGGCGTCATCCTGCTGATGTTCGGCGTCGGCCTGCATTTCTCGCTGAAGGACCTGCTTTCCGTCAAAGCCGTTGCCGTGCCCGGCGCCATCGTTCAGATCGGCGTCGCGACCTTGCTGGGCCTCGGCCTCGGCTTGCTGCTGGGCTGGACATGGGTCGCAGGCGTGGTCTTCGGCCTCGCTTTGTCGGTGGCGAGTACGGTCGTGCTGTTGCGGGCGCTCCAGGAGCGTCGCCTCGTCCAGACCGAGAAGGGCAAGATCGCGGTCGGCTGGCTGATCGTCGAGGATCTCGCCATGGTCCTCGCGCTGGTCCTGATTCCGGCGGTCGCTGATGCGCTGAACGGCGCGCGGCCGGGTGCGCCGAGCCCGCTTGCGGCCCAGTTCGATCTGGGGCTGTGGGGCGTGCTCGGGCTGACCCTCGCCAAGGTCATCGCCTTCGTCGCGTTCATGCTCATCGTCGGTCGTCGCGTCATTCCCTGGTGCCTGCACTGGGTCGCCCATACCGGCTCTCGCGAGCTGTTCCGGCTGGCGGTGCTCRCTGTCGCTCTCGGTGTCGCCTTCCTGGCAGCCAGCCTGTTCGGTGTCTCGTTCGCACTTGGTGCCTTCTTCGCGGGCATGATCTTGAGCGAGTCACCGCTCAGCCAGCGCGCTGCGGAGGAATCCCTGCCGCTGCGCGATGCCTTCGCGGTGCTGTTCTTCGTCTCGGTCGGCATGTTGTTCGATCCGGGGATTCTGCTGCGCGCGCCGGGCCCGCTGCTCGCGACGCTCGCGATCATCCTGGTCGGAAAATCGGTGGCGGCCTGGCTGATCGTGCGCGCCTTTGGCCGGTCGAATGCCGTGGCGCTGACGATCTCGGCCAGCCTGGCGCAGATCGGCGAGTTCTCCTTCATCCTGGCCGGGCTTGGCGTTTCGCTCGCGATCCTGCCGGAGCAGGGGCGCGACCTGATCCTGGCCGGCGCCATCCTGTCGATCCTGCTCAACCCGGTCCTGTTCGCGATCGTCGAGAAGATCAGCGCGGAGACGCAGCCGGCGAAGCCGAAGCCGAGCGTGGCGGCGCCCGCGCCGGCGCCTGAGCCCGAACGGGATATCGTGCCGACCTCGCTTTCCCAACACATGATCGTCGTCGGTTACGGTCGTGTCGGCTCATTGCTGGGGGCCGGGCTGCTCGCGCATGGCGAGAAGCTGCTGGTGATCGAGGACCAGTCCGATGCGATCGAAACCGCCAGGCGCGATGGGGCCGAGATCATCGTCGGGAATGCGGCTGATCCCGAAGTCCTTTCGGCTGCGGGTGTGGCGCGGGCCAAACGGCTCTTCGTGGCGATTCCGCAGAGCTTCGAGGCCGGCCAGGTTTGCATGCAGGCCCGACGCGACAACCCGACGCTGCCGATCGTCGCCCGCGCGCATTCGGATGCGGAGGTCGAGCACCTGACCAAATGCGGTGCGACGCTGACGATCATGGGTGAGGCCGAGATCGCGCGTGCCATGCTGGCGCTGTGCGTGAGACTGGGGTCGGCGCCAACCGAGCCGCCGCCGCCGGCAGAAGCAGCCTGAGGTTTCCGCTGGACCCCACGATATCCGCGATTGCCGGAAGGCGCCTTCGTAGGTCTCGGTGGAAGCGAGTTCTTTCGGATTGAGCCGGGCGGCCCAATGCCTCACGCCCGTTCGCGAGTGTGCTCAGGTGGGCTCGGTTTCCGATTTCGGCGCATCGGGAAACCGGTCCGTCCGATCAGGCATACCCCGGTCGGACCGCCGGAGACGGGGCCTTGCGGTTGAAATCGGCGGGCAGCTTCCCCACCTGCCTTGCCCGATGTCCTGCCAACCCAAGAGCCGATGAGCCAATTGATCCAGAAGCGCGCGCTGCTGCTGCGCAATCCCAAGGCGCGGCGTGGCCAGGAGTCGATCACGCCCCTCCTCGAGCGGCTGGAAGGCGGCGGGCTCACCGTAAGCGTTGAAACCTTCGAGGCATTGCCCGAGATCGCCCGCGATATCGTACGCCTGCGCCACATGGCGGATCTCGTCATCGTTTGCGGTGGCGATGGTTCGGTGTCCTCTGCGGCGCTCGCGGCGATGGAAAGCGGCCTGCCGCTGGGCATCATCCCGATGGGCACGGCCAATGACCTGGCTCGAACGCTCGACATCCCGATGGACCTGCTGGCAGCCGCCGATGTGATCGCGCGTGGCGAAACGCGCCCGGTCGATGTCGGCACGGTCAATGGCCACGCCTTCTTCAATGTCGCGAGCATCGGGCTGAGCAGCGAGCTCGCGCAAAGTCTCGACCCGGTGCTGAAGCGGCGTTTCGGAAGGCTGGGTTACGCGCTGGCCGCCATGAAGGTCATGACCCGGGCGTCCAGGTTCAGCGCGACCATCACCGAGAAGGGGCGGGCGATCGACGTCGAGACCTATCAGATCGCGGTCGGCAACGGGCGGCACTATGGCGGTGGCAATGTGGTGCAGGAGAATGCCGAGATCGATGACGGGCATCTCGACCTCTACAGCCTGGAGATGACGAACCTCTGGAAGCTGGCATTGATGCTGCGTTCATTCCGCTCGGGAACTCATGGTGCGTGGCGCGAGGTTCGCACTGCGAAATGCGTCGAGTTCGACATCGAGACGAAGAGGCCCATGCCGATCAACACTGACGGCGAGATCGTCACTGCAACGCCGGCCCATTTCAAGGTTCATCCCAAGGCCATCTCGATCTTTGCGCCGGCCTCCGCCACGCATTTGGCAATGGCGCGCCCTTCCTTGTATCACCGTTGACGAGGCGCTTTGGCGTGGCAGGGCTGCCTGGCAACATGGCCGCGATGCTGGGCGGACGGTAAAGCCGAGCCTCGCGACCTGCTCCGCAACCGTCAGGCAGGCACAGTGTCTGCCGCGGGCATCGCGGCCTTCATATCCATCCACGCCAGCTCGAGGACATGGCCGTCCGGATCCTCGAAGGCGCGGTTATACAAGAAGCCCAGGTCAATCGGGTCACGAACCTCGATCACATAGATGCCGAGCAACTGTTCCTTTGTCTCGGCAAAGGGACCGTCGGTGACGAGTGTCCCGCTCTTGCGCACGCTTGTCGCGGTATTGGTGGGCATCCGCCGAACCACCGGCCTGAACGTCCGGCCCGATTTGTCGTGTACGGCAATCAACCGGTCGACGACGACCGCTTCCTCCTCGCGCGACCAGGCGGTCGTGATATCCTTGTCATGGTAGCACAGCACGGTGTAAAGCATCTGCAGACCTGCCTTCGGTTCAAGGACGAAGCTTGAGCCCCCGTGCCGACATGTGGTGCCAGAATTTTGCCGGGTGGCCTGCCACCTGAAAAGATCGCGCTTGCCACGAACTCGCAGTGTCCCGAAACGCGCTGCCGGGATCGTTCAGACGGACAGCTTGCCCAACGCGCGGATCGTTTCCATGAGGCCCTTGTGCAGTTTCTTGTCGCGCCGGACGACGATCGCCAGCGTGCGCTTGAGGTTCGGGGTCAGGCTCCTCACCGCGACGCCGGATGGTGCTCGGTGGCCTGCGACGGCCATGCCTGGCAGGACGGCACAGCCCAGCCCTGCACCGACGAGTTCCTTGATGGCTTCGACGCTCCCCAGCGACATGATCGGCCTGAGCGTCACCCCAGACTGAGAGAGCCACGCATCGGCAATGCTGCGCGTCCTCCCGCCGGGCTCGAAAAGAATCACGGGCCGTCCGGCGAGCCAGGCCGGGTCGACCTTGGCGGGAAGCGGCATGTCCTGCGGCGCGATGAGCACGAACTCGTCGTCGAGCACCGGGGTCACGTCCAGCATGCGGCCCGCTGCAGGCAACGTCACCAGTGCGATATCGATCGCGTTCTCCTCGATGGCCTTGAGAAAATCGGTCGTGTTGCCGGTGGTGACCGTGATCTCGAGCGTCGGGAATTTCCGGCGGAGTTCCTTCAGCACCGGTGGCAGCAGATAGATGCAGGCCGTTGCGCCTGTTCCGAGCCTGACACGTCCCATCGCGCCCTTGCCATGCCGTGCCATGGCTTCGGTCGCGCTKCCGACCAGGCGGCCGATCTGGTGCGCATAGCCCAGGAGTTCATCACCTGCCGGGGTTGTCTGGCATTTGCGGCCGATCCGTTCGATCAGCGTCACTCCCAGACGCCGCTCCAGCTGGCGCAACTGCAAGCTGACCGCGGGCTGCGAGAGCCCTCGGCGTTCGGCCGCAGCGGTGAAGCTGCTCAGCTCCACGACGTCGACGAAGGCCTGTAACTGATCGAGACTGAGATTGGACACCCAAAGAATATCTCATGCTCCGTATAATGAGGCAAATCTTCCCTAATGACGGAGGGAGGCGTAGCCAGGGTGCCAGGATCCACCTTCGAAGAGCGAAACATGCCCAGCCTGGCGGAATGCCCATCACAGCTATCGGCCATCTCGTCGTCCAGGGTCGCAATCCGCGCGGCGCAAGAGCGCGACCTCGAGACCATCCAGGAGATTTATGCGCACCATGTTCTGCATGGGCTCGCCAGTTTCGAGACCGTTCCGCCTTCGCTCGACGAGTTGGCGGCCAGGCGCGCCGCTGTCCTCGATCTCGGCCTGCCCTTCCTGGTTGCGGAAATCGACGCGGCGGTCGTCGGCTACTGCTATGCGACGTGCTACCGGCCCCGGCCCGCCTATCGTTATACGGTGGAGGATTCCGTCTATGTCGCGCCGGGAATGGCAGGGCGCGGCATCGGGAGCCGGCTCCTGGCCGCCCTCATCGACCACTGCGAGAGGGGCCCCTGGCGCCAGATGGTGGCCGTCATAGGCAATAGCGACAATCGTGGTTCGATCGCCTTGCACGGCAGGCTCGGCTTCGAACCGGTCGGCACGTTTCGGGCAATCGGCTTCAAGCTGGGAGGGTGGCTGGACACGGTGCTGATGCAAAGGGCGTTGGGCCAGGGAGCCCATACGCCACCAGATGACGGTTCGTATCCATCGGCCTCGGCATGATGCGCCCCTGGGCGGTCTTCAATCTCGGTCTCACGCAGCTCATCTCGTGGGGGGTGACGTATTACCTGATCGGCGCGTTCGGCAATCTGATCGTCGCGGATACGGGCTGGTCGCGAGAGGCGGTCTACGGAGGGTATTCGCTTGCCCTCCTGGTGATGGGGCTGAGCTCTGCGCCGATTGGCGCACTGATCGATCGAAGGGGAGGGCGCTCCGTCATGATCGGGGGAGCGTGGCTCAATGCGCTCGGCTGCCTCTTGCTCGCGCTGGGAGGCAATCTCGCGCTCTACTTCACGGCCTGGTTCATGCTCGGTCTGGGCATGCGCATGTCGCTCTACGACGCTGCCTTCGCCACCCTGGCGCGGTTGCTGGGTAGCGACGCGCGCCGCCCGATATCCCAGATCACGCTCCTGGGAGGCCTGGCCTCGACGGTCTTCTGGCCGATCGGCAGTGCTCTTGCGGAAACCCTGGGCTGGCGGGGAGCCGTGTTCGCCTATGCGGCGATTTCTCTGCTGGCGATCCCGCTGCTGATCACATTGCCCGTCCCCTCGCGGCCGATCAGGTCGTCCTCCCGGTCCAGTACCGGCCGCATCGAAACCCCGCGTCGGAAGATTTGGGCGGCAGGCCTGTTTGCCTTGATCGTGACGCTGGCGAACTTCCTGAATTCGGCGATGTCGGCGCACATGATTGCGATGATGGTCGGCCTCGGGTTGAGCGCGTCGACTGCAATCATGGCCGCGAGCTTCCGTGGGATCGGCCAGTCGGCGGCGCGCCTCTGCGAGGTCCTGTTCGGAGCCCGGGTCGATCCCATTGCTCTCAACCTCTTTGCCACCGTCGTCCTGCTCGTCAGTTTCGTCGCTGGCTTCCTGGCGGTGTCGACTTGGCAGGCTGCGCTTGTCTTCGCCTTCATGTATGGCGCCGGCAACGGCTTGCTGACGATCACGCGGGGAACCGTGCCGCTCATCCTGTTCGATCCGGCGAGCTATGGACGCTTCGTCGGGACACTCGTGGCCCCGAGCTTCCTGCTATCGGCCACGGCGCCGATCGCCTATGCGGCCACGATCACGCGCTACGGCGACGCGGGTGCGCTCCTGCTGTCGGCCGCGGTCGCAACCGTCGGGGCCTTCGCAGCGCTCGCCTTGTTCGTTCTCGGCCATGTGCGAGCACCCTGACCTGGGCGAAGCCGGGCCGCCGGCGTTTCGCTAAAGGACGTAATCCTTGTAACGCTCGATGTATTCGCGCGCGCTCCGGTTTAGTTCTCTGATGCGCATCTCGGCGTCGTCGGCGTCGCCTCGGATGATCGCTGCCAGTACGGCCCGATATTGAAGTATGCCCGCCTGGGCACGGCCGGGAAGGAGCGCCACCCGACGGATCGTGACACGGGTGCGGTCGTAGATGCGCTCGAGCAGATCGGTGAGGACCGGGTTGCGCGCGGCTTCGGTTATGCGGGTTCGAAACGTCTCGATTGCCTCGACATGGCGGTCGATATCGCCTGCCTTCAGGCTTTCCTCGAATGACGGGCCGAACAATTCGCTGATGTCGTCCCAATCGCCCCTTTTCGAGTTCAGGGTCGCCAGCCGAACGGCGAGGCCGTCGAGCGCTTCCCGTACCTCGTAGAGGCGATATGTGGTCTCCATATCAACCGCGGAGACGATTGCACCCTTGTTGGGTTCTCGTGTGATCAGGCTGCGGTCTTCCAGCGTCGCCAGCACCTCGCGCGCCTTAGCTCGCGGCAAATCATAGGCCTGGGCCAGATCCTCTTCCGGAATGCGGCTGCCAGGGCTGATCGCCCGCGAGGAAATTTTCCTGCGCATGTCGGCGATGGCGCCCACGACAGTCGCCGCCTTTCTCTTTTGCCTAGGCATTCTGCAACCTCACGGTGTCGGTTCCCTTCGATAGAGCGGCTGAACAGATAGATCAATCGTCTCGACAACAGATTGTACAATCGATTGCAAGATAGTTGACACACGAAAATGTACACGCTTAACTCCACTCATGGCGATTGCCGCCGGGGAGGGAGCCGCATGAGGCTGAATCAAGAATTGGCCGTTCCGGGCCCTGAGTGCGCATCGTTGCTCGACAGGCGGAATGCCGCCGTGGCGCGTGGCGTCGCGAATGGCCCGCCGGTCTTTGCTTCACACGCCTCCGGCGCGAAGCTGACGGATGTCGACGGCAATGCGTTCCTGGATTTCGCGGGCGGAATCGGCACGCTGAACGTGGGGCACGCGCACCCGGACGTAGTGCAGGCGGTGAAGGCCCAGGCCGACCAGTTCCTGCATACCTGCTTCAATATCGTTATGTATCCCGGCTATGTCGATCTGGCCGAGAAGCTCATCGAACTCGTTCCCGGTTCATGGCCGAAGAAGGTCATGCTCCAGACGACCGGCGCGGAGGCGGTCGAAAACGCCATCAAGGTGGCGCGCAGCGCGACGGGGCGCCAGGCTGTCATTGCTTTCGAAGGAGCCTTCCATGGCCGTACCTTCATGGCTCTGTCGCTCACCGCGAAGGCGCCGGCCTATAAGAGCGGGTTCGGGCCCCTGGCGTCGGAGATCTACCGCGCGCCGTTCCCGGTCCTCTATCGTTCCGGCCATGAAAGCGAAGAGGCTTGCAGCGCGGCCGCCTTCGCCGAGTTTGCTCGGCTGGTCGAAATGGAGGTCTCTCCCGACGCCGTCGCTGCAGTGATCATCGAGCCGCTTCAGGGCGAGGGCGGCTTTCATGCTGCGCCTGCGCCCTTCCTGAGGCAGCTCCGCGAATACTGCACGCGGCACGGTATCGTGCTCATTGCCGACGAGATCCAGTCCGGTTTCTGTCGGACGGGCGAGTGGTTCGCGACGCAGCATGCCGGCATCGAGGCCGACCTTTACACACTCGCCAAATCGATGGGCGGCGGGCTGCCGATCGCCGCGTTAGTCGGACGCGCCGAGCTGATGGATGCGCCCCGTGTCGGCGGTCTGGGCGGGACCTATGGAGGCAATCCTCTTTCCTGCGCCGCCGCCCTGGCCACGATCGCGGTGATGGAACGGGATGATTATCAGGAGAAGGCCCGCCGCATCGGTGCGGTCGTCGAGGATCGTTTCTCCGGCTGGGCGCAGCAATAWGCGATCGTCGGCGATGCGCGTGGCCTCGGGGCGATGCGAGCCATCGAGATCGTCCGGGATCGCAAATCTCACGCGCCGGCCGGCGATCTGGCGGCTCAGATCGTCGAAGAGTGCTATCGCAATGGTCTGATCCTGGTGAAGGCTGGCTTCCACGGCAACGTCATTCGCTTCCTTGGGCCGCTCTCGCTGGAGGCGGAGGAGTTGGAGCGCGGCCTCGGCATTCTCGGCGATGCGGTCGCCGCCGCAGACCGGCGCGCCAGCCCGCTGGCAATGAGCGCCTGAGATCGACATGAACACGCTTCTCAAGCTCAAAAATGCGCGCAAGGTCGTGAAACTGCTCGGCAATGCCGGGTCGGACAGCCAGGTTCTGGTCCTTTACGACCTCTTCACCGATCATAATGTCGAGGCGCTGGCGATCGCCCTGTCCGAAGCCGGCGCGGGCGTGCACCTCATGCAGATCGAGGGCTCGTCGAGACATGGGCGGCAGCTCTCCGAGATCACCGCGCAAGCCATGAAGGCGTCGGATCTCGTCATCGGACTGACCCGCGCCAATATCGCACACACACAGGCGCGTCAGGAGGCCACGCGCGCCGGTGTGGGAGTCATCGTTCTGCCCGAGTCGCATCAAGGCGATTTCTTCCTGGCAGAGGGTTGGGAGGCGGATTTCGTGGCCTTGCGGCCGCAGATCGAATGTCTGGCCGATGCCTTCACCCAGGCCGGCACTGCCCGTGTCACCAGTCCMGACGGGACGAACGTGACCATGAGCATCGCCGGGCGACGTGGTCGCGCCCTTCATGGCTTCGCCAACACGGTCGACATCTCCGCAGGCTACTGTCTCGAGGCTAGCCTGGCGCCGGTGGAGGGAACGGCCGAGGGCGTCATTGTCGTCAACGCCAGCATTCCAGGCGTGAGCCTGATCCGTGACGAGCCCGTCCGCATCCACATGGAGAAGGGCATGGCGGTCGCGATCGAAGGCGGAGCCGAGGCCCGGATGTTCAGCGACCTCCTGAAGAGCTTCAACGATCCGCTGGTCTATAATCTCGGTGAACTCGGCGTCGGCATGAATCCGAACTGCGTTCTCGACGGCACCATGCTGTCCGATGAGAGCGTTTACGGCTCGATCCAGCTTGCCCTCGGCACCAGCGCCTATATCGGCGGCACAGTAAAGGCCGCTGCCCACTACGACACCATCCTCACCGACGCCACGCTCGAGCTGGATGGACGCGCCGTCCTTCGCGGCAGGGACCTGCTGCTGGAGTACGTATGATGGGCATCGAGGTTTCGCGCGACGGGACAGGCGTGGTGACGGTCCTGCTCAACCGTCCCGAGAAGCGCAACGCTTTCACCATGGAGATGTACCAGGCGTTCGGCGCAGCCTTCTCCCAGCTTGAGAGTGATGACGCGGTCCGCTGCGTCGTCGTCAGGGGCGCCGGCGGGCATTTTTGTGCCGGGAGTGACATTGGCGGCTTCGGGGATGATCGCGACGGGCGCCAGCAAGCCCGCGACTATGCCGACTTCACGCTTGCGATGACGGACCGGCTCAAGAACCTGCGTCACCCGACTGTCGCCTGCATCGAAGGCGCTTGTGTCGGGGGCGGCCTGGAGATCGCCTCGATGTGCGACATCCGGATCGCGGCGTGCTCGGCCCGGTTCGGAGTGCCGATCAACCGCATTGGCATCACGCTGGACTACCGCGAGCTTGAGGACATCGTCGCCGTCATCGGCCATTCCGCGGCGCTCGAAATCCTGCTGGAAGGTCGAATCTTCGGAGCCGAGGAGGCTCTGTCGAAAGGACTCGTGACCCGGCTTGCCGATGATGATGCCGTCGCCGCCGAGGCCTATGGCGCCGCAGAGCGGATCGCCGGCGCGGCGCCTCTGGTCAATCGCTGGCACAAGAAATTCATCCAGCGCCTGCGGCAGGGCGGGACGCTGACGCCGGAGGAAAGTGACGAAGCCTATGCCTGCTTCGACACCGAGGATTACCGGCTGGGCCGAGCGGCGTTCGGACAGAAGATCAAGCCGGCTTTTGTCGGGCGCTGACAAGAAGATGACAGGTAAAATTCCGATGAGCAGCCGTCCGTCGCCAATCTCCGGCATGAAGGTCCTCGATCTCTCCCAGATCATGGCGGGTCCTTACTGCACCATGGTCCTGGCCGATCTCGGTGCCGAGGTGATCAAGGTCGAGAAGCCCGTCACCGGCGACGATTCCCGTGAGATGGGCCCCTATGTGAACGGCGAGTCGACTTGCTTCGCGCAGATCAACCGGAACAAGGAGGGTATCTCCCTCAACCTGAAGGATCCGCAGGCGCGCGATATCCTTTACGACATGGTTCGCTGGGCCGATGTGGTGGTGGAGAACTACCGGGTCGGCGTGACGAAGTCCCTCGGGGTCGACTACGAGACGCTGAGCAAGATCAATCCGCGCCTGATTTACTGCTCGGTGTCCGGCTACGGCCAGACGGGGCCTTATTCCGGGAAGGGCGGCTTCGACCTGGTCGCCCAGGGCCTGACCGGCATCATGAGCATGACCGGCGAACCCGACGGCCGACCCCTCAAATCCGGTATCGCGATTTATGATGTTGGCGCGGGTCTCACGGCCGCCTATTCGATCATCGCGGCCCATGTCCATCAGCTTAAGACCGGCGAGGGCCAGCACATCGACATCTCCCTCGCCGAATGCGGTCTGCCCTGGTTCATCTGGGAGGCTGCCGCCTATTTCGCCGAGGGTACGGTGGCAAAGGCGACGGGCAGCCGCCACCGCGTTTCGGCGCCGTACCAGGCACTGCGCACCGGCGACGGCTTCATCATCATCGGAGCCGCGAACCAGCGGACGTGGGAGAAGCTCTGCCGGGATGTGATCGGCCGTCCGGAACTGATCACCGACCCGCGATTTGTGACCAATATGGACCGGCTCGAGAACATTAAGGCGCTCGAGCCCCTGCTCGAAGAGGCTTTCGCCTCCGCCGATGCTGCGACCTGGATCGCGCGCTGCGAGGCGGCCAGTGTCCCATGTGGTCCGATTAACGACTTCGGACAGGCGATGAATGACCCGCATTACATCGCTCGCGGCATGATCGAGGAGATCGACCATCCCAAGCTCGGTGCCATGCGGATGATCGGGATTCCGACCAAATTCTCGAAGACGCCAGGTGCAATCAGGAAGCCGGCCCCACTGCTCGGAGAGGATACCGACAGGGTCCTGCGTCGGTTCGGCATTTCGGATGACCAGATCGCGAGCCTACGAGGCCGCGGCGCCGTTCAATAGACCGTCACTCGGGGGCGGAAAGCCGCCCCCAACCGTCCAAGAATAACGGCAAAAGCCAACATAGGGGAACGATGATGAAACAGCCTTACAATCTGTCACGCCGCGCCTTTTTGGTCTCAGGGACCGCCGCAGCAGGCCTAGGGGCGCTTCCGGGCCAAAGCTTCGCGCAGGGGGAGCGGGTATTTCGGCTCGGCGCGCTCAACTCGATCACCGGCATCGGCGGCCCCTACGGCCCCTACATGTTGGAAGCGATCAAACTAGCGGTGGCCGAGGTCAACTCTGCGGGCGGTGCGGCGGGCCGCAAGTTCCAGCTCTTCGCCGAAGATGATCAGACGAAGCCCGAGGCGGCTGTCCTCGCGGTCAAGAAGCTCGTCGAGATCAACAAGGTCGAGGCGGTCGTAGGCATCTGGGCGTCCTCGGTCGGCCTGGCGACGATGCCGATCACCAACGACGCCAATCTGATCACGATGAACACCTGCGGCGCGCCGGAGATGCTCACCGAGAACAAGAAGGGCCTCGCCTGGATGTTCCAGGCTTCCAATGCGATCTTCGGGAATGCCTTTGCGGAGGTTGCGCGGCGCCGGGGCTTCAAGCGCCCCGCCGTCATGGCCTTCAACAACTCGACCTTTGTCGGGCAGGCGAACTATTTCAAGAGCGCCTGGGAGGCCAATGGCGGCAAGGTCAGCGCCTTTGTCGTCTACGAGCCCAACCAGAGCAGCTATCGCACCGAGCTTGCCCGTGTCCTCGCGTCGAAGCCGGATGTCATCTCGCTCAGCGCCTATCGTCCCGACGCCACCATCATCCTCAAGGAATGGTACCAGAGCGGCCAGGACTGCAAGTTCATCATGCCTGGCTGGACCGCCAACGAAGACCTCGTCAAGGCGCTCGGCAAGGAAGCGACGGAAGGGCTGATCTCGATCTCGAATGTCGCGGCCGAGCAGCATCCGGCGTTCAAGCGTTTCGCAGCCGAATTCAAGACGATCACCAAGCGCGAGCCCRATATTTTTGCCGCGCAGTGCTACGACATGGTGATCACGCTTGCCCTTGCCCTCGAAGCTGCGGGAGCCCAGGCGGACGTCGCCGCCATCAACGGTCAGATCCGCGCGGTCACCGGGACCGGAGGCACCAAGGCCAACTCCTTCGTCGAAGGCCGCGATATCCTGCGCAAGGGACAGAAGGTCGATTACGACGGGGCGTCCTCGCGTCTCGAGTTCGGCAAGCATGGCGAGACGGTGCCCGATTTCGGTGTGTTCGACATTCAGGACGGCAAGCTCGTCCTGAAAGAGACCATCCCCGGCCAGCTGCCGGCATAGGAAGGTCGCACCGATGGATTGGATCTCGATCGCTAACGCGGTCATCAACGGCGTCGTGATCGGGATGTTACTGGCCTTGCCCGCACTCGCGATCACGCTCGTGTTCGGCATTGCTCGCTTTCCCAATGCGGCCACCGGCGACTACATGACCCTGGGCGCCTACACGACCATTGCCTCCCAGATGTTTCTGGGAGGCTCGATCGTAACCGCCGTGCTCGGCGCGATGACGATGACCGCCGCTGTTTCGCTGTTGATGTATTTCTGGGTCTTCCGGGCACTGGCGGAACGCTCGCACGTCGCCCGGCTTATTGCTTCCATCGGCGTGGCCTTTGCCGTTCGCAGCACAATCACCTTCTTCGCGGGGCAGGACCAATATGTCGTGGACCTGCCACTGGTGCGGGCCTGGAATTTCGGCGGAATCCGCATCCTGCCGACGGATCTCTACATCGTCGGCGCTGCGATCATCGCGCTCCTGCTGGTTTTCTGCGTCATGTATCTGACCCCGACGGGACGTCGCATGAGGGCGATCGCGGACAGCTCGGAACTGGCCGCCGCGAGCGGCATTCGAGCGCGCAGGGTGATGATCTTCCTCTGGGCCGTGGCCGGAGCATTCTGCGGACTCGGTGGTGCGCTGCTGGGCATCAAGGCAGTGGTGCTGCCCGAACTCGGCTGGGAACTCCTGATGCCGATGTTTGCTGGCGTGATCCTCGGCGGGATCGGCAGCCCTGTGGGCGCGGTTCTGGGCATCGTGACGTTCAGCATCGCGCAGGAAGTCGCGAGCTTGTTCGTCGGCCCTGCCTACAAGGTCGTTCTCGCCTTCCTGATCCTTCTTTGCGTGCTGCTCCTGCGACCGCAGGGAATGTTCGGCCGTCCGATTGCAGCGAGGTGATGCCATGGAAGGCTATTTGATCGCGATCTCGATCAGCGTGCTGATCTATCTCCTGATGGCGAGCGGGCTGGCGCTGCAATACGGCTTCACCGGCCTGGTGAATTTCGGCCATGTCGGGTTCTTCGCCATCGGCTCCTACAYCTCGGCCCTGCTAGCATTGAAAGGGGTGCCGATCCCCGTCTCGCTGGCTGCAGCGACGGCGCTCGCCGCCCTCGCGGCCTACCCGTTGGGGATGATCTCGCTGCGGCTGGGCGGCGACTATCTCGCCATCGTCACGCTCGGCTTCTCCGAAGCTGTCCGCATGACACTGCAGACAGAGGAATGGCTGACGCGCGGCATGCATGGGCTGCCGGGCATCCCCAGGCTCTTTGCCGGTTGGGTCGATCCGAAAATGACCGATTTCTACATCTTTCTCTTGCTGCTTGCGGTCTGTGCCGTGGTCTTCCTGCTGATCCATCATATCATCAGGAGCCCGTTCGGCCGGGTGATCGAAGCCATCCGCGACAACGAGGTAGCGGTCAGGGCGCTGGGCAAGAATCCGGCCCAGTTCAAGACGCGATCCCTGATGATCGGGGCCGGAATCGCGGGCCTCGCGGGCGGACTCCAGGCCCATTACCTGACCTTCATCAGCCCCGAGCAATACGTCCCGCTCATCACCTTCTACATCTGGATCGCCCTTGTCCTGGGCGGTGTCGGATCATTGCGCGGCGTGGTCATCGGAACCGTATTGCTCGTCGGGTTCCTCGAAGGCTCGCGTTTCCTGCGCGATGTCTTCACCGGCGTCTCCGAGGTCCAACTGGCGAGCGTCCGGATCTGGATCATCGGCATGGCTCTGATCTGCGTCGTGCTCTACCGCCCGCAAGGCCTGTTCGGAAAATCGTCGCGGAGGAGCAACTGATGGCGCTCCTTTCGATAACCGATATCACGGCTCGCTTCGGCGGCTTTCGTGCCCTCGACTATGTTTCGCTCGAAGTCGGCGAAGGCGAACTGGTCGGGTTGATCGGAACGAATGGTGCGGGAAAGAGCACGCTGTTCTCGGTCGCCACCGGCTATATTCCGGCGGGGTCCGGCAGTGTGGTCTTCCAGGGCGAAGACATCACCGAAGTGCCGGTCCATCAGCGGGTCCGGCGCGGTCTCGCCCGCACATTCCAGGTCCCGCGTGAATTCAGCCACATGACGGTGTTCGACAACCTGATGGTGGCAGCGCGGGATCAGCGTGGCGAGAAGCTCGCCGCCCTGGTTTTCGCGCGCGGCGCGATCCGGCAGGAGGAAGAGCGACTGGCCGAGCGCGTGCGGGAAGTGATGGCCTTCCTCAACCTCGCGCGCGTCTCGGACGAACTGGCGGGCAAGCTCTCGGGCGGCCAGAAGAAGCTGCTCGAGATCGGCCGGCTGCTGATGCTCGAACCCAAATGCATCCTGCTCGACGAGCCTTTCGCCGGGGTGAATCCGGTTCTGATCGAGCAGCTCTGCGACCGGATCGTCGAGTTGAACCGGCGCGGCATCGCCGTGCTGATCATCGAGCACAATCTCGCCGAGCTCGCGCGCGTCGTGCCCCGACTCTACGCGATGGATCGCGGCAAGGTCATCGCCAGTGGCACGCCTGACGCGGTTCTCGCCGATCCGGGCGTCCGCGAAGCCTATATGGGGGGTGTGATATGAGCCTTCTGCAAATCGCCAACCTGTCCGGCGGTTACGGCGATGTCGACATCATCACCGGTATCGACATGCATGTCGGCGCCAGGGAAATCGTCACGATCGCGGGCACCAACGGCGCCGGCAAGTCGACCCTCATCAAGGCGGCGATGGGCATCCTGCCCCGTATCGCCGGCACCATGGTGTTCGACGGCATCGATCTGATGAAGCTGCAAATCGAGGACCGCGTCCGCATCGGCATTTCCTACGTGCCGCAAGTCCGAAACGTCTTTGGCACCCTGACCGTGCTGGAGAACCTGCAGGTCGTGGAACATGCGCCTGGCAAAAGCGCACGAATCCGCGACATGTTCGATCTCTTCCCCGCTCTGGCGGGGCGGCGCGGCACCTATGCGGAAAACCTCTCCGGCGGCGAGCGTCAGCAACTCGCCTTTGCGCGGGCCTTGATGTCCTCGCCCCGCCTGATCCTGCTTGACGAGCCGTCCGCGGCGCTGTCGCCGGCGCTGACCGACCAGGTCTTCGAGGAGGTCAAGCGGCTGCCGCAGGCCGATGTTGCGGTGCTGATGGTCGAGCAACGGGCACGTCAGGCGCTCGCCTTCAGCGACCGCGGATACATCCTCGATGCGGGGCGCATCGTCTTGTCTGACACAGGCGCAAGCCTGCTAGCCAACGAGGAAATGGGCGACGTCTATATCGGACGCGGCCAATCCCAGGCGGCAATGCCCCACGCACCTTCCACGCACGTCTAGAAACGGGACAGGCACAATGGACATTTCTTCCGTCGACCGGCCGGTGACGGCCAAACGGCCGGCTGCCTCGCGCACGGCCATGCTCACCGCGACCGAGGGCTTGCGAGCGCTCGATCAGGGGACTCTGACCTGCGAAGCCTGGGCACGCGCCTGCCTGGAGCGCATCGAGGAGCGCAATGGCGGCGTCAAGGCGTGGGTCCATGTGAACGCCGACGCCGCCCTCGCTCACGCGCGGGCTCTCGACCGGAACGGCCGTAGCCGCCTGTTCGACGGCGTCCCGCTCGGTCTCAAGGATACGATCGACACCGCCGACATGCCGACTGAGCTGGGCGATCCCGAGATATTTCCTCGCCGCCAGCCGCAGTCCGACGCGCCGGTGGTTTCGATGGCGCGCAATTTCGGCTTCACCATCCTTGGGAAGAACACGGTCTCGCGGCACGCCATCATGCTGCCGGGACCCGCACGCAATCCTCACGATCTGACGCGCACGCCGGCGGCCTCCTCGGCCGGCTCCGGCGCCGCCGTCGCCGATTTCATGACGCCGATCTCCATCGGCACACAGACGGCCGGCTCGATCCTGAGGCCATCCGCCTTCTGCGGAGCGGTAGGCTTCAAGCCAACGCTGGACGCCATTCCCTATGTCGGCATCAGGACCTATTCGCGCCCGCTCGACGTCATCGGGCCGATCTGTCGCTCGGTGGAAGACGCGACGCTCTTCATGCGCGGCTTCACCCGCGATCCGCGCTTCGATGCAACGACATCCGTGCGTACCGACATGCGCGTCGGCGTGTGGAGGACGAAGGATTTCGATAAGGCCGATCCCGCTGCGCTGGCCATCTTCGAGGACAATCTGCGCAAACTGGAAGCGGCAGGTGCGACCGTCCAGTCGCTGGTCATGCCCGCGATCTTCGAGACGATCGGGGAAGCGCAGGATGTGATCATGGCCTATGATCTGGCGCGCGAGTATGCCGACATCAAGCGCAACCATGCGGACAAGTGCGATCGCGAACTGATCGAATACCTCGAACTCGGCGAGAGCTACTCCGCCGACGATTATGCGCGTGCGCTCGACGCCGCGGACGCGTGCCGCAGGGCCTTCCACGATCTCGCGCGCGATGTCGACGTGCTCGTCATGCCGTCGACCTTGGGCGAGGCGCCGGAGGCGACGAGCACCGGCAGCTCCGCCTTCATCCGCATCTGGTCCCTGCTGCACAACCCTTCGATCACCTTGCCGGTGTCTCGCGGACCAGCAGGCTTGCCGCTCGGTTTCCAGGTGGTCGGCTGCGTCAAGGAAGATGCGCGCCTGCTCTACTGGTCTCGCTGCATCGAAACCATCCTGGGAAGCTCGGCCCATATCGCCTGATTGGCCCGAGCCGCGACGCCTGGCTGGAACTCTCATGGGATCCAGTGCACAAGCGATGGATGACGACGAGCTTTAGACCGGAGCAACGGGAGAGCGGCAGGGATGCGATCGTACGCACCGCAACCCTGCTGTTCGGTGAGCGCGGTTATCAGGGGGTGAGCATGCGCCTCCTGGCGGAGCAGCTCGGCATCACCGCCCCCAGCCTCTATCACCATTTCTCCTCAAAGGAGGCGCTGCTCTTCGCCGTCCTCGAGGACAATCAACGGGATTTCCTCGCAACGACCGAGGAAGCCGTCGCGAAGGCAGCTCCCGACCCAAGGCGCCCTCGATGTGTGACGGCGTCATCACCTGGTATCGCAGCAACGGCAGGCTTACCGTGAAAGAAGCGGCCGGGCTCTATGCCACCATGGCGCTTGACCTCGTCGGCGTCAGACCAGATGCCGGGAGCTCCGCGCTGGATGGTCAATTGCCATCTCCGCGATGAAGCGTCGGTGGTTGGAGACATATTCCGCCGCGGTCTCCGCGATGTCGTGGATCTCCTGATCCGTCAACGACCGCACCGCCTTGGCAGGGGCCCCCACGATCAGCGAGTTCGGTTCGAAGCGCTTGCCCTGGGTGATGAGAGCGTTTGCGCCGACGATGCAGTTTTCTCCGATGACGGCGCCGTTCAGAATGGTCGAGCCCATGCCGACGAGCACCCGGTCGGCAAGCGTGCAGCCGTGCAGAACGGCGCGGTGCCCGACAGTGCACGAGGCGCCGACCGCCAAAGGATATCCTGCGTCCACGTGGAGCACGGCGCCGTCCTGAATGTTTGATCCGGCACCGATCGATATGCGGTCATTGTCGCCCCGGATGACGGCGGCGAACCAAACGCTGGTGTCGTCATCGAAGATGACGTCGCCGATGATCGAGGCATCGGGGGCGAACCAATAGCGGCCCGAGCGCGGAAGGGTCGGGCGCAGATCGCCCAGGTTCATGATTGGCATGGATCTTCTGTGGAGACCGAGGGATTTTGAGGCTTCTCACGGGGCAGGGCGCGGGCATCCGCCTCCCTTGCGCGAGTCTAGAAGCCGACCGAGAGACCCAGCCGCTTCGCTGCGTTCATGACGTGCCGCCGGGCGGCGCTGCGTGCCGCCTCCACACGTTGCTCGACAATATTGTCATAGATTTCCTTATGTTCCATGAGAACTGCCTCCGGCCGGCCGACATAGGAGGAAGAATTCAGACGGGCGATGCGGACAGAGTTCTTGAGCTGCGCTCCAAGAAGATCAACCAGCTCGAGAATGAACGCATTTCCGGTCGCCTTGGCGATCGTGCTGTGGAAAGCGAAGTCCGCGTCAATGCCGTCATCCCCATCGCGGATATTCGCATCAATGGCGTGGAGACACTGAGAGAGCGCGCGCAAGTCGCTGTCCGAACGCCTTAGCGCGGCATAGCCCGCCGCATCACCCTCGAGAGTCAGGCGCAATTCGAAGACCTGCGACAGCTGCTCGCGATTATTCTCGATCTCTCGTGGATCGAGCCGGAACGATCCCGCGGCGCGCATGCTCGTCACGAAGGCGCCGCTGCCCTGGCGCGCGTCGACCAGCCCCTCCTGCTTGAGCCTCGAGATGGCTTCCCTGATGACGGCTCGGCTGACACCCATGCTCCGTGAGAGTGCGAACTCGGTCGGCAATTTCTGGCCGATCTCGAGTTCGCCCCCGCTGATGCGTGCCGCGAGATCGCCGGCGATCTGCTCGGCAAGGTTCGGCCGTCGCAAGGGACGAGGCTCTTCGGCAGGCGTGGATCCGGCGCTCTTGGCTTTCATTTCACCCAATCCCTATCAAAGGAATATTTGTCGGGCAACTTTGATCGTCGCTGGAATGCGGCGCTTGTTCATGCTGCAGGAACACATTCTCGGGGCAGGCCTCTGCTCGATTCCAGGCGGAGCGTGTCATCTTCCCGCGAAACCTATGAAAGGCTCGCGCGCCCAGCTGTGTAACTCGATTCAGGGACATTCTTCGCGCTGCTTGGTTTTCGCGATCCGCAAAGTCGGGCGGAACGCGACCGCGCTTGACGGCCATCTTCTAGTATGTCTTTTTGTCCGACAACCAAACGCTTGTTAAGTTCAAGACAAGAACAAAGAATGCAGCATCCGGGGAGGCTGACGTGAACGCAATCAAACTGCCATACGAGTCGAACGGCGGATGCATAGCCCAGCGGAGGTGCCCTGGAGGTTGGGGCGTGGCGATGCTGGTCGCTGCCGGCGTGACCTTATCAGTCGCCGCCTGCGGCTTCCTCCTCGGTTCTGTGATCGGTGGCCTTGTTGCCTGGGTGAAGCTGTCAGGCGGTGCGGTCGCTCGCGCTGCGGCCGATGCCTACACCACGATTCTTCGCGGCATTCCGGACCTTCTCATCATCTACCTCTTCTATTTCGGGGGGAGCGCGCTGCTCAGCAGCATCGCGGGACTTTTCGGTCCCGGGGGCTTCGTCGGTGTGTCGGGGTTCGCCGCGGGTGCCGCTGCGATCGGCATTATCTCCGGCGCCTATCAGTCAGAGGTCTTTCGAGGCGCGTACACGGCGCTGAACTGGGGTGAGATCGAGGCGGCGAAATCCGTGGGCATGCACCGCACGCTGATGTTCCGCCGCATCATCGCGCCACAGGTGCTGCGATATGCCATCCCGGGCCTGGGCAATGTCTGGCAACTGGCCTTGAAGGAGTCCGCCCTCGTCTCGGTCACGGGGCTGGTCGAGCTGCTCCGCCAGTCGGCCATTGGCGCCGGCTCCACGCGTGAGCCGTTCAGCTTCTATCTCGCTGCCGCTGTGCTCTACCTGGCAATCACCACGGTTTCCTCATGGGGATTCCGGCGCGCCGAGAGCTACGCGATGCGCGGCGTCCGGAGAGCCTGAATGCAGCCCGCTCACATGCCCATCACCCTCAAGCATCCTGAGAAGCGAAGCCCGTGATTGACGCCGCATTCATGGGGGAAACCTTCCTCAAGCTGCTGGAAGGACTGCCCCTCACACTCAAACTCACGTTTTCATCCGTCACTCTGGGTCTGATCGTTGCGATGGCCCTCGCGACGATGCGCATGTCAGGGGTGCCGGTCCTGGACTGGCTTGCGCGCAGCTATGTGTTCGTGTTCCGCGGGACGCCGCTTCTTGTTCAGATCTTCCTCATCTACTACGGGCTCGGTCAATTTCGGCTGGCCCTGCAGGCCATGAACCTATGGGGTTTCTTCCGCGAGCCGTATTGGTGCGCTCTGCTCGCCCTGACCCTGAATACCGCCGCCTATGTGAGCGAGATCATCCGCGGAGGCTTGCAGTCCGTCCCGCAAGGTCAGATCGAAGCGGCACGCGCCTGCGGGATGTCGCCGCTTCTCCTCTATCGGCGGATCATCGTTCCGATTGCTGTCCGTCAGGCACTTCCGGGCTACGGCAATGAAATCATCCTGATGGTGAAGGCGACCTCGCTCGCCTCGATCATCACGATGATGGAAGTGACCGGCATTGCGCATAAGCTGATTTCGCAGAGCTTCCGCGCGATCGAGATCTTCATCTGCGCCGGGGCCATCTACCTCATTCTCAATTTCCTCGTGACGCGGGCCATTCAAGCCCTGGAGCACAGGCTTTCGCCGCATCTGCGGGACGCGCCCATGCCCATTCAGCGCCTTGAGCCGGTCCATGAGTAGCGGAGACGATCGGTGACCTCATTGTCCACGCCAGCCGTTTCGGTGCGCGATCTGCGCAAAAGTTTCGGCTCCTTGGAAGTTTTGCGCGGTATTTCGCTCGATGCGGCCGAGGGACAGGTGATCTCAATCCTCGGCTCGTCGGGCTCCGGCAAGTCAACGATGCTTCGATGCATCAACGTGCTGGAGACGCCCGACGCCGGCGAGATCGCGATCGGCGGTGAAGTCATTGCACTGCGCAAGGGCCGAAACGGACGCACGGAGCCGGCTAATCGCTCCCAGGTCGACCGGATCCGCTCCCGCGTCGCGATGGTCTTCCAGAGCTTCAATCTCTGGTCGCACCTGACGGTGCTTGAGAACGTCATCGAGGCGCCGATCCATGTGCAAAAGCGACCAAGGGCGGAGTGCATCGCCGAGGCCGAGGCGCTGCTTGCGAAGGTCGGCATCGTCGACAAGCGCAACCACTATCCGGCTCATCTGTCGGGCGGCCAGCAGCAGCGTGCCGCAATCGCGCGCGCCCTCGCCATGAAGCCGAAGCTGATGCTGTTCGACGAGCCAACCTCGGCGCTCGATCCCGAACTCGTCGGCGAGGTCCTGCGCGTCATGCGATCGCTGGCGGAAGAGGGCCGCACCATGCTCGTGGTCACGCACGAAATGGGTTTTGCCCGGGATGTCTCGTCTCGCGTGGTGTTCCTCCACAAGGGGATGGTGGAGGAGGACGGGCCGCCTGGCGAAGTATTCAGCGCACCAACATCGCCACGGTTTCGACAATTCATCTCTGAGCATCGTTAGGAGGGGACACGATGAACAACCCGAGATTTCGACTGGGCTGGCTGGCGCTGAGCGCTTGCGCATTCCTGGCGACTGCCGCCGAAGCACAGCAGGGAAAGGAGATCACCATCGCAACCGAAGGTGCCTTCATGCCCTGGAACTACACCGAGCCGAGCGGGAAGCTCGGCGGTTTCGACGTCGAGTTGGTGAACGATCTCTGCCGCCGGATGAATGCCAAGTGCAAGGTCGTCGGTCAGGACTGGGCCGGCATCATCCCGGCTCTCCAGGCCGGAAAGCACGATGCGGTGATGACGGGAATGAACATCACCGACAAAAGGCTGGCGGTGATCGGCTTTTCGAGGCCCTACGCCACGAGCCGCCACGTCTTCGCGACGATGACCGATCGCGAAATGCTCAATCTGCCCAAGAGCGGACAGCTGATCGACATCACATCTCTGAACGACGACGGCAAAAACACGATTGAGCAGATGAAAAAGCTGATCAAGGGGAAAACGATCGGCGTGCAGACATCGACCAACGCCCTTGCATTCCTGGAGACCTACTTCAAGGGAGACATCGAGATCAGGGAGTACAAGACAGCCGAGCAGCATGATCTTGATCTCTCCGCAGGTCGCATCGATGCGGTGTTCGTCGATTACGCGTCTGCGATGTCGTCGCGTGAAAGGAAGGAACTGAACGGCATGACCGTTGCGGGGCCGTCATTTCGCGGCGGACTGCTTGGTCGTGGCGTCGCGATCGGCCTGCGCAAGGACGATGGCGAGCTCAAGCAACGCTTTGACCAGGCGATCGAGCAGGCACTCGCGGATGGCACGATCAAGACTCTGTCGATGAAATGGTTCAAGTCCGACATGTCGCCTCCGCAATAGTCCCGTCGATGGAGTGGATTGACGGACTGGATCTTGAGAACCCCCGGGCGGGCAGGGCTGTCGGCCGAGCCCACCCGGACCGAACTCCGCCTGTTGACCTTAGGTCGGCAAGGCCAGGCACAATCAGTGGCCGGTGCAAGCAAAGCGAATCCGTCTGACGGGGCGAGAGTTCCCAAACGGTTCCGATCAACACGCCCGGATTTGCCAGCGATCGAGCACAGACATGAGCGACACCAGACATCTTGACGCCATCAGCGCAATCGTCGGGACCAAGGGATTGGTCACAGACGCTGCCGATAGGCGCCGATACGAGGTCGGAGCACGGTATGACGAGGGGAGGGCGCTATTCGTCGTCCGGCCCGGGACAACCGAAGAGGTGTCCCGCATCGTCGCCTATGCGGTCTCGAATGGCATTCGCCTCGTGCCCCAAGGCGGGAATACGGGTGTGGTCGGGGGATCCACTCCCGATCAGTCGGGAACGCAGGTCGTTCTCAGCGTCGACCGCTTGAGCGCTCCGCTCGAAATCGATCTGACCAATCGCACGGTGACGGTAGGGGCCGGCGTTCGCTTGTCGACGCTGAATGAGACCCTCGCGACGCATGGGCTCTTTCTGCCGATCGATCTCGGCGCAGATCCGATGGTTGGCGGCATGATTGCCACGAACACCGGTGGCGCTCGCTTCCTCCGTTATGGCGCCATGCGGCGACAGGTTCTGGGTCTGGAGGTCGTGCTTCCAGATTGCAATGGCACCATCCTTGACCTCACAACCGGCCTGCGGAAGGACAACGCGCATATCGACCTGAAACATCTCTTCGTCGGGACGAGCGGGGCGTTCGGCGTTATTACAAGGGCGGTTCTCGAAGTGCAGCGCGTCCCGCGACAGGTCGCGACGGCGTTGCTCGTGCCGCGTGACGATGAGGCCATTCCCCTCCTGCTCACGGCGCTTGAGGAAGCGTGCGGCGAGTATCTGAGCGCCGTCGAGGGGATTTCGCGGAACGCGATGAAGCGAACATTTGCCCATGTCGAGCGCCTGAGGAATCCGTTCGCTCGCGGCGAGATTCCGCCTTACGCGATCCTCGTCGAACTGACCCGGAATTGGCCCGAGCGCGGGCATGAAGCCGCGCTCCCAGCCGTTCTCGAGACCGTTCTCGCCGAGCTGTTCGAGCAGGATGATCCGCTGCTCGCCGATGCGCTGATTGGTCGGTCGGAGGAACTCTGGGCGTTGCGGCATTCCTTGCCGGAGGGGCTGAAGGCGGCGGGGCATGTGATCGCCTTCGATCTTTCCCTGAAGCGCTCAGACCTTGTTCCCTTCCGAACCGAGATCATTCCGCTCCTCAACGCCGAGTTCCCCGAGCTCGAGCTCTGCGATTTCGGGCATATTGCCGATGGCGGCATGCACTTCAATCTTGTGCATCCCGGCCGGCCAGATGCCGCCTATATCGACCGCGTCCGGGACAAGGTGCTGGACGTCGTGATCCGAGGCTACGCGGGCAGTTTTACCGGCGAGCATGCGCTGGGCCGATCAAACCAGTCTCTCTACGATCGATACACACCGGAACTCGTGAAGCAGCTTTCGGGATCTCTCCAGGGCGCGCTGACCGAGGCTACGATGGGAAACGTGCGTTTCGCGTCGGCGAACCGGGCGCCTCGTTAGCGCGGTTCTCCGGGTCTCAACTGCGTTCATCCTGCCGGTGCTGAAATGACCTGAGACGCAACTGCGCCAGCAGGGCCCCGGCTGGAGCAGGCGCTTGGAGACGCCCGCCTACGGACGGGAGTCCAGGTTCGGCTCACGGCGCCCCCGAGCTTGGAGCCTTTCCGTGCACCTTCTGGCGCTCAAGATGCAGATGCGCGACGAAGTCGGAGACAAGTTGCGAGCGCAGGCTGTGCGAGGGGTAGAGAACTCCGAAATTATAGGCGATGGCCGGCCGGAACGGACGGGAGACTAACCCCAGCGGTTCGAACGCTTTTGCCGTGAACGGGTCCGCAATCGTCAGGCCCAGTCCCTGCGCCACCATCTGGCAAGCAATGGCGGCGATCGGGGTTTCGACGCGAACGTCGCAGCGCACCCTGGCGTCGTCGAGCACCTGCTGCAGCGAGCGGGACATGAAACTCCCCGCGCCCTTGCCGATGAACGGCATGCCGTCCAGGTCCTGCGGGACGATCTCCGGCCGCACCGCAAGCGGGTGACCGGCCGGCATCACGCAGACGCCGATGGCAGGGTCGAACAGCTCGATCTCGACACCGGGCTTGTCCATCGGGAGCATCGCGAAGCCGACATCGAATTGCTGTGTCGAAACCCACGAGGCAATCGACTCCGAACGCTGCGCCTGGATCGCAGCGGCGACGCTCGGGCGGTCCTTGAGAAATCCGGCAAGGGCGACAGGCAGGAAGGTGTGCGCCAGCGCGGGCATGCTGACGATCCGCAACTGCTCGACGCGGCGCTCCTTGATCTGGGCGGCGCGCTCGCTGATCCGTTCGAGCCCGACGAAACTGCGCTCGACTTCCTGATGCAGGGCCATCGCTTCGGGCGTCGCGACCGTGCGGCCATCGCTGCGCGTGAACAACACGAATCCGACCGCCTCCTGCAGCTCCTTCATCAATCGGCTGATCGAGGGCTGGGAGCTGCGAAGCAGGCGCGCGGCCTTGGTGAAGCTCCCGACATGCAGAACCGCGTTGAAGGCTTCGGCATGCCTGTGGGTGATCTGAGCCAAATCCGGCACTCCATTCCCGTTCCGCTACGGTCGGCCTGACCGGGCATTGCGACCCGGTCGGTGCGCCGGCAGGGCAATCGCGGCGATACCATATCAAATCTGAATGGCGTGATCCATAATCAGTCGATTGACAGATGGGTGCCGCTCCCCAACCCTTGGCTGCAACGGGGGCCGTGTTCCCCGGCCAAACAGGGGATTTTTCGGCATGGCCACTTTGCGTTCGACTTCGCTTGGATCCGTCTTCGCCCTCGCGCTCGCCACGGGCGGCCTTGTCAGCGCGGGAGCGAGCGCCCAGCAGACGATGTATGTCGCGGGCTATGGCGGCTCCTTCGAGCGCCTGATGCGCACCGCGATCATTCCGCCCTTCGAGAAGGCGAACAACGTCAAGGTCGAGTATGTCGCGGGACAGTCGACGGCGACGCTCGCCAAGCTGCAGGCCCAGCGCGGCAAGCAGGAGATCGACGTCGCCATGGTCGATGACGGCCCGATGTATCAGGCCGTGCAGTTCGGGTTCTGCGCGCCGATCGAGAAGGCCCCGGTGCTCGACGATGTCTATCCGATCGCGAAACTGGACGAGAAGGCCATCGCCTTCGGCATCGGCGTCACCACCCCGGTCTACAATGCCAAGATCTTCAAGGAGAAAGGCTGGCCGGTGCCGACCTCCTGGGGCGACCTCGGCAACAGCGCCTATAAGGGGCAGCTTGCCCTGCTCGGCGCCGCCAGCACGACCGGCCTGCATGGGCTGATCATGGTGGCGCGCGCCGAGGGCGGCGGCGAGAGCAAGATCGAGCCCGGCTTCGCCGCCTTCAAGGACAAGATCCGGCCCAATATCCTGACCTTCGCACCCTCCGCACCGAAGCTCGAGGAGCTGCTGCAAAGCGGCGAGATCGCGCTGACCGTGATCTCGCGCTCGCGCGCCGTCGCGCTGAAGAAGGAGGGCCTGCCGCTTGAAGTGGCCGAGCCGAAGGAAGGGGCCGGCGCACTGATGGTGACGATGTGCCCCGTCGTTGACAGCGACGTGGCGCCGCAATCGCAAAAGTTCATCCAGCACATGCTCTCGCCAGCCATCCAGAAGGTCTTTGCCGGCGCGGGCTATGGCCCGGTGAACCGCAAGACGGAGCTGACGGCGGATGAAGCCGCGGGGCTGGCGGTCGGCGACCAGGCCGTTTCCAAGCTCGCCAAGATCGACTGGCCGACCGTCAACCAGAACCGGGCTGCGTGGACGCAGCGCTGGAACCGCGAGATCGAGCGCTAGATCAGCGGACCGGATCTTATCCGATTCGCCGATCTAACCTTTTGATCTGCATCACCTTTCGGGCCGATTCCTGAAGCCCTCGTTCCTCCGGACATCAGGCCTGCGCCAAGGGCGCAGGCGGTTTCATGGATCACCCTCGACTATGGCCAAGATCGCCCTTCGCGGGCTTACCAAGCGCTTTGCCGCCTTCACGGCGCTCAACGGAATCGACCTGGCGATCGAGCCCGGCGAGTTCGTCGGGCTGCTCGGTCCGTCCGGCTGCGGCAAGACCACGACGCTGAACATCGTCGCCGGCTTCGAGGAGCCGACCAGCGGCGAGGTACTGCTCGACGGGCGCAGCCTCCGGGGTGTTCCGGCCAGCCAGCGCGGCATGGGCATCGTCTTCCAGAGCTATGCCCTGTTCCCGCACCTGACGGTCGCCGAGAATGTCGCGTTCGGGCTCGAAATGCGGAAGATCGCCAAGCCCGCCCGTCAGCAGAAGGTCAAGGAAGCGCTCGATCTGGTGCGTCTCGGCCATCTCGCCGAGCGCTATCCCCGGCAATTGTCCGGCGGGCAGCAACAGCGGGTCGCGCTGGCGCGGGCGCTCGCCATCGAGCCCGCCCTGTTGCTGCTCGACGAGCCGCTTTCCAATCTCGATGCCAAGCTGCGCGAGGAAATGCAGGTCGAGATCCGGGCGATCCAGCGCCGCGTCGGCACGACGACGATCATGGTCACGCATGATCAGGCCGAGGCGCTGGCGACCTGTGACCGGATCGCGGTGATGGATGCCGGGCGGATCGTCCAGCTTGCCGATCCGTTGACGCTCTATGACGCACCGACGAGCCATTTCGCCGCGAGCTTCGTCGGCCGCTCCTCCCAACTCAAGGCAAGGATCGTCTCGGTGGAGGCCGGGCGTTGCTCGCTGCGCATCGAGGGCGTCGAGGCGGCGGTGCCCGGCACGGCGCAGCCCTCGCTTTCGGCAGGCAGCGCGGTGGTGATCGCCTTGCGCCCGGAAAAGGTCCGCCTCGTGCCGCCCGGGACCGGTTTTCTCGGCGGTCGGCTGACATCACGGGTCTTCCAAGGCAGTTCATGGCTGTTCTCCGTCGAGACGGCCATTGGTGCGGTCCTGTCGTCGGRGCCGCATCGTGGAGTGCCCGCCTTCAACGAGGGCGACGATGTCGGGCTCAACTGGCGGCCCGAGGATGCCGCCATCATCGCGGACGCGCATCATGGCTGAGGCATCCAGGAGCCGCGTGCCGCTGCTGCTCAGTCTGCCGGCGCTGCTCTTCTTCGCAGCGCTTCTGGTGACGCCGCTGGTGATGATCGCCGTGCTGAGCTTCCAGTCCTTCGACCTCGCGACCGGTGCGACCGGCGGGGCGACACTGTCGAACTTCGCGGATACGCTGGGCGATCCCTATTACCACACCATCTTCCTGCGGACGGTCGGGATCGCGCTGGCGACGACGGTGCTCTGCGTGCTGATCGGCGCACCCGAAGCCTATTTCCTGTCGCGGATGCGACCACCCTGGCGCTCGATCTTCCTGATCGTGACGCTGAGCCCGCTGCTGATCTCGGTCGTGGTGCGCACGCTCGGATGGGCGCTGCTGTTCGGCCGCAACGGTGTGATCAACAACGTCGCCTCCGGGCTCGGCCTGACGAGCGGGCCGATCCCGATGCTCTACACCATCCAGGGCGTCGTCATCGCGCTCGTCCATGTCGCGGTGCCGTTCATGATCATCTCGGTCTGGGCCGCCCTGCAACGGCTCGACCCCAAGGTGGTTCGTTCGGCGCAGTCGCTCGGCGCTGGCGAGACCACGATCTTCATCAGGATCATCCTGCCCCAGATCGTGCCCGGCATCCTGTCGGGATCGCTGATCGTCTTCGCGCTCGCGGCCAGTGCCTTCGCGACGCCCGCGATCATCGGCGGGCGCCAGCTCAAGGTCGTCGCCACCGCCACCTATGACGAGTTCCTGGGCACGCTGAACTGGCCGCTCGGCGCGGCGATCGCGATCGTGCTGCTCATCGTCAACGCCACGATCATGCTGACCTATAACCGCTTGCTCGAGCGGCGCTATGCGAGGTTTGCCCAATGAACCGCAACGGCCCCGTCGCGCTCCTCTGCCACAGCCTGTTCGTCATCTTCATGCTGGCACCGCTAATTGTGGTGATGTGGATGTCGCTGACGCCGAGCAACCTGCTCTCGCTGCCCACGACCTCGTTCTCGCTGCGCTGGTTCAGGGCCATCCTGGCCAATCCGCAGTTCGTTTCCGCCTTCTGGATGAGCATCGTGCTCGGCGTCGTTGCCGCGACCTGCGCGATGGCGCTCGCCGTGCCGGCCGCGCTCGCTCTGGCACGGCATCAATTCCCCGGGCGCGAGGCCCTGGTCGGGCTGTTCCTGTCGCCGCTGATCATCCCGCATGTCGTGCTCGGCGTCGCGTTCCTGCGCTTCTTCACACAGGTCAATATTACCGGCTCGACCGCAGGCCTGCTCGCCAGCCACGTGCTGATCATTTTCCCCTATGGGCTGAGGCTGGTGCTCGCGGCCCTGACCGCGGCCGATCCGGCGCTCGAACGCGCCGCGATCTCGCTCGGCGCCTCCAGCTGGACCGTGTTCCGGCGGGTGGTGTTTCCGCTGATGATCCCCGGCGTCGCCGGCGGCTGGGTGATCTCATTCATCCAGAGCTTCGACGAGGTGACGATGACGGTGTTCGTGGCGACGCCGTCCTCGATGACGCTGCCGGTCAAGATGTACCACTACATCGAGGAATCGATCGATCCGCTCGTCGCCTCGGTCTCGACCGTCGTCATCCTGCTGACCTTCCTGCTGATGGTCCTCGTCGACCGCATCTACGGGCTCGATCGCATGCTGGTCGGGAAAGGCTGACTAGCCGGGCTGACCGGCAAGCGCGGACAGGCCAGGCCGCCGCGCCCCCCTCTTCTCAATCGTCAAGGACATTCCAGATGAAAGCCATCGTCGTCGGTGCCGGTGTCATCGGCTCGTCGGTCGCCTATCGCCTCGCCCAGGCCGGCGCGGCGGTCACCATCGTCGAGGAAAGGCGGATCGGCGGCGGCACCTCCAGCGTGACCTATGCCTGGGTCAATGCCTGCGAGAAGCTGACCTCCCATGCCTATTACAAGTTGAACTTCGCCGGCCGGCAGGCCCATGAGGACATCCTGGCCGAGTTTCCGCACGCGAACTGGTACCACCGCCCTGGCGTGCTGCAATGGCAGAATGCGGAGGCCGAAGCCGGCGCACGCGACGGCACCGACCCGCTGGTGAAGCTCAGGCAGCTGATCGACTGGGGCTACCCGGCCGAGCTGCTCAGTCTGAAGGAGGTTCGCGAGCTCGAGCCGGAGATCGACCCGGACGTGATCGGCAATGCGCCGGTGATCTACTACCCCCGGGATGGTTGGCTCGATGCCGTGCCCTATGCCGGCGCGCTCGTCACTGCTGCGCAGGAGCGCCATGGTGCGAGGCTCGTCAACGCCAAGGTCTCGGGACTGCTGGTCAGCGGCGGGCGCTGCGATGGCGTGGAGATCGCGGGCGGCGATCCGATCCATGCCGATATCGTCGTGAACTGTTCGGGACGCTGGTCCAACGAGGTCGCCAACCGGAGCGAACATCAGGTTCCGCTCGCACCGACGGTCGGCCTAGTCGCCTATACCCCACCGGCGGGCGTGACGCTGCGCAGTGCCTTGCGCACTCCCCTGCTCAATATGCGGCCCGATGGCGGCGGCAGGTTCCTGCTGCGCTCGAACGAGCTTGACCGGCTGGTCGCCGCCGACGCCGCTTCCCTGCCCACGCATCCCCAGGCTCAGGAACTGCTCGCCCGGGCCAAGACGACGATCCCGGCACTGCGCTCCGTCGAGGTCGAGGCCGTTCGCATCGCGATCCGGCCGATCCCGCGTGACACGCTCTCGGCTGTCGGGCCGGTCCCGGGGCTCGACAACTACTATGTCGCCGTCACGCATAGCGGCGTGACGCTCGGCGCCTTCCTCGGCGAAGCCATCGCCGACGAAGTCGTGCGCGGCCGCACCCGCTCCGAACTGGCCGAGTTCCGGCCGGCCCGCTTCTTCAACTGACGACCCGACGAGGACAGGACATGAAAACCGCCATCATGGGCGCAGGCGCGATCGCCTATGCAAGCGCAGCACTGCTGATCCAGAACGGTCATGAAGCCCGGCTGTGGTCGCCATCCGGCCGCCGCATCGCAGCGCTCGCCCAGGGCCAGACGCTGCGCAGCGAAGGGGTCGTCGCCGGGGAGTTCAAGCCGACCATCGCCACGGATTGCGCTGCCGCGCTGGCAGGGGCGGATGCGATCCTGATCGCGCTTCCCGCGAACGGCCATAAGGCGGTGATGGACGCCATGGCGCCGCATCTCGTCTCGGGCCAGACGGTCGTGATCAGCTCGCACGCCTCGCTGGGCGCGATCTATCTGGCACGATTGATCGCGGATCGCGGGCTCGATGTCCCGGTCGTGGCGTTGAGCACGACGGTGCTGCGCGCGCGCCAGACGAGCGACACGTCCGTGAAGATCGCGACGCTGCGCGGCAAGGTCGATATCTCGACCCTGCCGACGGAAGCCGCCGCGCGCGGCCTCACTATCTGCAAGACGCTGTTTGGCGACCGTTTCCGCGCGATCTCGAATGTGCTGGCCGTGGCGCTGAGCAACGTCAATCCGCAAAGCCATATGGCGCTGGCCCTCTGCAATTTCACGCGCATGGAGAAGGCCGAGGCCTGGGGCCAGAGCGAGCACATGACGATGGCCGTCGGGCGGCTGTTGGAAGCGATCGACGCCGAACGCCTCGCCATCGCGGCGGCGTTCGGCGTCGAGGTCCGCACCATGCGCGAGCATTATTCGCTGACCTATGGGCTTCCCGATGCAGCCCTCGGAGAGACCGCGAAATTGCTGGCAGCCAGCCAGGAGCCGACGCTCGGGCCGGCCACGATCGACACGCGCTATACACTCGAGGACGTGCCGTTCGGGCTCTCGCCCCTGGTCGCACTCGGACGCCTATGCGGGGTCGCGACCCCCTTGCACGAGGCTGGCCTCCAGATTTTCTCGGCACTTTACGGTCGCGATCTCGCCGCGGAAAACGACATCCTGCCGGCGCTGATGGCCCGCCAGCTCACGCGAGAATCACTCATTGCAATGACGCGGTGACGAGGAGCCTCGAGAGGGCGCTCAAAGGTCGGTGCTCTGGGGTAGGATCACCAGGTCCCGGATGGTGACGTTTCGCGGCCGGGTCAGCATGAAATGCACGGCCTCGGCGACCTCCTCGGCCTCGATCAGGCCGCCCCTGGCGCGCTCCGCTTCGAGCTTCTCCTGCGGCCAGTCGGCGATGAGGGCGGTGACGACCGGACCCGGCAGGACCGCCCCGACGCGCAGTCCGTGCGGAATGACCTGGCGCCGTAGGGTATGAACGAAGGCCTGCACCGCGTGCTTGGAGGCGGTGTAGATCGGCTCCCACACCACGGGCACAATGCCGGCGATAGAACTGGTGACGAGAATATCGCCCGTCTTGCGCGCGATCATATGTGGGAGCACCGCATGGATGCTGCGGAATACGGCGTTGATATTGAGATGCAGCATGCGGTCCCAGGCGTCGGGATCTCCGTCGCTGACGGGCCCGCCGACATAGGCTCCGGCATTGGCGTGGAAGATGTCGAGCTCTCCGGCCCGCTCGAGGATCTGCGACATCATGCCGGAGACGGAGGCCGGATCGGCCAGGTCCACGACGAGCGGTATGGCCTCGGCGCCGAGAGACTTGGTGACACGGCCCAATGCTTCACTGTCGCGATCGACGAGAACGACGCGCGCGCCAGCCGCCAGCAGCCGTTTCGCGCAGGCCAGTCCGATCCCCGATGCGGCGCCGGTAATCGCGGCGACCTTTCCGGCCAGTTCCTGAGTCACGTCATCGCCTCCGACACGGCATGATCTTTCGTCTCCTGCAGCAGATCGCGCGCCGCGCGTGCGGCTGCCTGCAGCGTTTCAAAGGCAGCAAAGCGCCTGTCGTGTAACTKGGCGATGTCGCCGCCGACCGGTGCGAAGACACTGGCGCCCGGTGCCATCTCGACCATGGCTTGCGCGAGGTCCTGGAAGTTTCCGGCCGCCGTCGCACCAAGCATCGCGGATCCGAGAAGGACGGGGTCGACATCCTCGGGAACGAGCACGGGCAATCCGGCACAATCAGCGAGCATTTGCCGGATCAGCGGAGCGCGACCGGCGCCGCCGCTGAGCACGATCGCATCGATCGTTGCGCCCTTGGCGCGGCTGACCTCGATGATCTGCCGAAGGCCGTAGCCGATGCCCGTCAGCCCGGCGACATAGAGCGCGACGAGATGGTCCAGATCGCGCTCCATGCCCAGGCCGGCGATCAAGGCTCGGGCCTGCGGATCGGCATGCGGCGATCGGTTCCCGAGAAAATCCGGCACGACGACGAGACCCTTCGCAAGACGTGCAGCCTCCGAAAGGTCGGCGGCGCTCGTCGCCGCGCGCGCGGCGAGCCAGTCTGGCAATGAGCAATGGTCCGCCGCCGCGCGCTGCTGCGCCTCCGGCGCGGCCGGATGAAATCCGATCAATTGTTCGATCGCGGCGCCGGCGCCGGATTGACCGCCCTCGCTGAGCCAGAGATCAGGCGCCATCGCCGAGAAGTAGGGGCCCCACACACCGGGAATGAAGATCGGCTCGCGGCTGCTTGCCATGGTACAGGCGGAGGTGCCGAAGACATAGGCCATGCGGGTTAGTGCCGTGCCGTGCGACGAGCGCACACCAACCGAGCCGACACCGCCGGCATGAGCGTCGATCAAGCCCGCCGCTACGGCAGTGCCTGGCTTCAGCCCGAGTTCGGCAGCTGCCTCTTCGGTCAGCCCCTGTGCGAGGGCAGTGCCTCCGGGAACGATCTCCGTGCCGATGCGGGCAAAGCCATCGTCGCCGAGATCGCCGAGCCCGATCTGGTGGAAATAGCCTGCGTCCCAGCGCGCTTCATGCGCGAGATAGGTCCATTTGCAGGTCACCGTGCAGGTCGAGCGCGCCAGCGAGCCGCTTGCCCGCCAGGTCAGGAAGTCGGCGAGGTCGAGGAACTGCCAGGCTGCATGATAGGTGGCCGGCAGATTCTCCTTCAACCAAAGCAGCTTCGGCGTCTCCATCTCGGGCGAAATCGTGCCGCCGACATAGGCGAGCACCGGATGGTTCGTGCGGTTGATGCGTTCGGCCTGATCCAGCGCACGATGGTCCATCCAGACGATGATGTTGCGGCCCGGATCGCCATGGGGACCGACGGGCAGCGGCACGCCGTTCTRCCCGAGCACCACCAGCGAGCATGTCGCATCGAAGCCGATGCCCGCGATGGCCTCCGGCGCGAGCTGTGCCATCGCCATGGCCTCGCGGACGCAGGCGCAGACCGCATTCCAAATGTCAGCGCTCGATTGCTCGGCGATGTCCGGCCCGTCCCGATAGAGCGCGATGCCCCGCTTCGCCGTCGCGAGCATGCGCCCGCTCGGGTCGAAGATTCCGGCGCGGGCGCTCGCGGTGCCGACATCGATGCCAATGAAATGCTCGGTCATATCCTCGCGATCCTGTCGGAAGGGGCGGCATCGGCCGCCCCGTGCAGAGCGGTCAGGCTGCGGCGCGATTTGGCGACCCGGCACGCGTCCCATCTGGATTGCGCAAGTAGACGCCGCGCTCGAGTTGCTGGCGGCGTAGGTCCTCGATGTCGATATCGGCCGGCGGGCGGTTGCCGCGGACCGAGATCCTGGCGGCGCGCCCGGCCGCCTCGCCCATTGCCATGCAGGTTGCCATGACGCGGATCGCGCCCATGGCCTCGTGTGTCGCAGAGATGCTGCGTCCGGCGACCAGCAGATTGCCGATCTTCTGCGGGATCAGTGAGCGGTATGGAATATCGTAGCAGTCGCCGCACCAGATCAGGGTACAGCCGTCGTCGGACGGGCGGTGAATATCGATCGGATAGCTCGCCACCGCGATCGCATCGTCGAAATGGCGACAGGACAGGACGTCGTCCTGCGTCATCACATATTGGCCGATGATGCGGCGTGTCTCGCGGATGCCCAGGAAAGGCGCGGTCTTGGTGAAATAGGCCTTCTCGAAGCCCGGCACGTAATTGACGAGATAGGTGACGATATCGTCGATCTGGGCGCGACCTTCGATCTCGCCCTTGGTCAGGCTGCGGGCGTTGGTTCCATCCGTGCCCTTGACGCGGGTCATGTTGATCCAGACCTCGCCCTTCTTCAGACCGGTGATGATGATGGTCCGCTCGTTCGGGATCTGCAGGCCGCGCTCGGCCTTGGCCTTGGCCATCAGCTCACGCATGCCGACGACGATGAACTGCCGGTTCTGGCCGAAATACTCGGCGGGAATGAAGTCGGTGAGGTAGGTGCGTGCTTCCGGCGGAGCATTTGCGATGCTCATCCGAAGCGCATCGGTGTCGACGCCGGCCAGGCAGAACATCAGCGTCGGCGGCTGCATGCCGCCGTCGGCATTGCCCTTCTCCGTGGGCACGCCGGCGCTGTAGGCGACGTCGGCATCGCCGCTGCAGTCGATGACGACCTTGGCGAGGATGGCGATGCGGCCGGTCTTGCTCTCCGTGATGACGCCGCGAATGATGTCGTTCTCGACAAGCGCGCCGGCGAAGAAGGTGTAGAACAGCACATCGACGCCGGCCTCGGTCAGCATCTCGAGCGCCACGGTCTTGACCGCTTCGGGTTCGACCAGCGTGATGCCCATATGCAGCGGGCAGGGCCGATGCTCGCTCGCGCCATCCCGCTCATTGCGCAGGCGTTCGATGAATTTCTGCGGCAGCTGCGGCTTTCGATGAGCCCGACGCGGAGACCGTCTTCGGCTGCGGCCAGGGCAGCGGTGATTCCGGACGGCCCGCCGCCGACGACGAGCACGTCATAATCGGCTGAAACGGGGATGGAGCGCGCCGGCTCCTCGATGAAGCGAACCCCTGTGGTGGACATGAGGCGATTTCCTTCCATTGGCATCGTTCGATCGTGGTGCGGGGCCGGCGCCGAGGCGCCGGCCGTTGTCGTTCAATCAGGCCGGCATCATCGGCTTGACGCGCTCGATGATGGCGCCGACTGCGTCCTTGACGGGCTTGCGTCCGAGCACGGCGAGTTGGACCTCCTCAAGGAACGTCGCCTGCGCTCGGGCCGCCTCGGGAAATGGCGGGAAGGCGCCGCGCGCCGTCGCCAGCACCCTGGCTTCTGTGGCGGCGAGAGCGTTTTTGGCCTTCAGGCTTTCATCGGCATAGGTCGAGACGCGCACCGGGCCATTGCCGTTGACGGCCATGCCGAGCGTCACGCGCTTGCTCGACACTTCCCTGATGAAGCTCCAGGCCAGCGCCTTGTCCTTGGCATTCTTCGGGATCGACATCGCCCAGGCTTCGACCACGGAGGCCATCGGCATCTTGCCCTTGAGCCCGGCGGCGATCGGGAACTCGACCGCCTTGATCTTGCCCGCAAACTTACTCTGCTCGGGATTGTTGAGCTGCGCGCCGCGGGCGAAAGGCAGGACGGTGAAGGCGGCACGGCCCTGTTGCAGCCAGGTCACCTGATCGTCGTTCTTKGTCGTCGCATAGCTGCGCGGCAGGCTTCCGGATTCGAACATGCCGCGCAAAGCCGCGAGCCCGCTTTCCAGAGCGGCACGGTCCGGGACCAACTTGAGATCAGGACTGATGAAGTCTCCGCCATAGGCGCGGGCAAACATCACGGGGAAGACGGCGAGATCGCTCGCCAGCACCATGCCGGTTACCGGCGTACCGGCCTTGGAGGTGAAGGTCGTCTTTTTGGCCTGCTCGATCAGCTCTTCGAGGGTCGTCGGCGGCGCCGAGATCCCGGCCTCATCGAGCAGGGCCTCGTTGTAGAACAGGCCCTGCGTCGCATGACGCACCGGGATGCCGATCAGCTTGCCGTCGACCGTCATGCCCTGCACGAGACCAGGCGCGATATCGCCGAAATCCTCGATCGGGTCCTGCTTCTGAAGAGCGTCCAGCGGCTCGAACAGGGCGGCGATCTGAGAGGTCGGCCGGTTGTCGATGAGATAGCCAACCCCGTACTCGGTCTCCTTCAGGCTCGCCTCCCGGAAGAGCCGGTCCTGCAGCGGGTTGGAGTCGAAGGTGGTGAAGGTGATCTCGGCATCATTGGCCTTGCGCCAGTCCTTCAGCAGGTCACTGTCGCCGCTGCCGAGCACGGTCTGATGGACCTTGTGGCTCAGCACGTTCAGCGTCTTGCCGGCGGCCAGGGCAGGCCCGGTTGCGAGCGCGGCCGCGGCGCCGGCAGCGCCGGCCATGAAACCGCGGCGTGTCACGTCTGTTGCAGGCTTGTTCGACATGGCTTCCTCCCTTTTTTGATTGGCTACCCCTTCGTCGAACCGGCGGTGAGGCCGGCCACGAGATAGCGGTTCATGAAGACGACGAAGAGCAGGACGGGCACGAGCTGCACCGTCGAGGCGGCAAAGAGGATCCCCCAGTCGACGCCGTCGATGGAGCCGATCATCTCCGAGATGACGAGCGGCGCGGTCTTGGCGCGCGTCGCCGTGAAGATGAAGGCGAACAGGAACTCGTTCCAGGAGAAGACGATCACGAAGACCGCGACGGCGAGAACGCCCGGCATCGCCAGTGGCGCGATGATCTTGCGCAGGATCGTCATGCGGCTGGCGCCGTCGATCGAGGCAGCCTCGTCGAGCTCGCGCGGGATCTGGTCCATGAAGGTGCGCATCAGCACCGTCCCGAGCGACACGAAGAAGGTCGCGTAGAGCAGGATCAGCACGAGATGGGTGTCGCTGAGGCCAAGTGCGTTGACGATCGGGAACAGCGGCAGCGTCACCACGATCGGCGGGATGAGGCGTACGACGATCAGTCCGACGATGCTGGCTCCCAGCCATCGGCTGGAATGGCGGGAATAGACATAGCCCGCACAGGCGCTGGCGATGATCGCGAGCAGCGTCGCGCCGACCGTGATCAGCAGGCTGTTCAGCAGAGCTTCGAAGAAGACACCCCAGGACCGCCAGAGTTCGGCGTAGTGCTTCAGCGTCGGCGTGAAGAGCCATTTCGGCGGAACCGCGAAAATGTCCTGACCCGGCTTCAGCGACGAAACGGCGATGAAGAGGATCGGAAACAGCGACCAGAACAGGATCGCCGCGACGGCGAGAGCCTTGCCGGCCCCGATGAGGAGACGCTCAGTGCGCATGGGAGAGGCCTCCCCGTCGCAGCAGAAGAACATAGCCGGCCGCGAGCAGCAGCGAGACCACGACCATGATCCAGGCGGTCGCCGCCGCCGACCCGAAGGCGTTGAAGCTGAACGCCTCCTGATAGAGATAGATCGCCACGACTTCGGTCGAGCGCGCCGGTCCGCCCTTGGTCAGCAGCCACGCCTCCGAGAACAGGCGGAAGGCGAAGATGTAGCGGAAGAGCAGCGCGATCAGYATCGCCGGGCCGAGCAGTGGCAGTGTCACACGCCGGAAGGCCTGCCAGCGCGTGGCTCCGTCGATCCGCGCCGCCTCGTAGAGCTGGGCGGGGATGGCGAGGCGTGCCGCATAGACGATCACGAAGGTAAAGGGCAGATGCAGCCAGACCGTCAGCAGCCCGATCAGCACCATGGCGTGCGACGGTTCGAAGGACCAATCCAGCGTCGGCAGGCTCAATGCCCGCAAGGCCAGCGTGACCGGCCCGGCATCGGGATCGAACAGGAAGCGCCACATCACCACGGCGGTGACCTCGCTGACGGCATAGGGCGCGAGCACGGCGACGAGAAGGAAGCGGCGAAACGGCAGGCCACTGGCGAAAAGCAGCGCCATGCCGAGCCCGACGGCCAGTTCGAGGTGGACGGCCACGACGACGAGCACGACCGTGTTCAGCAGCGCGCTGTGAAAGGCCGGGTCCGCGAGGACACGCATATAATTCTGAAGCCCGACGAAGCTCGGCGCCTGGCCGAAGCTCGAGGTGTTCAGGCTGAGCCACATCACATAGAGCGACGGCAGCACGATCACGCTCAGGATGAGCAGATGGACYGGCGCGAGCAGCGGCAGAATCCGTGCCGTTTTTTCAGGCTGCACTCTTTCCTCCAGGACTTCTTTCGATCCAGGCTCTCTTGGCCCGGTGGCGCGGACATGGGGTTGTCCGTCAATGCATGGCTTTGGGCGCAGAGATCGCCGTCTCCGGGTTCAGAAGCGGTTCGGGGCTATCGCTGTCGCGACCATCGTCCGCCGCGGGCACGAGATCGCGGACGGACTCGCGGACCTGCAGGCTGGTCTGCAGTACGATGCGCTGCGGCGCCGAGCCGTCGCCCGCCATGCGCGCGCGCAGGCGCTGCCAGGCGGCTGCGGCGATCTCCGCGATCGGCTGCCGAATTGCGGTGAGGCCGGTCTTGCGCGCGCTCATCCAGGGATAGTCGTCGAAACCGACCACGGAGACCGGATCGGGAATATCGACCCGCAGACGGGCCAGCGCCGAGAGCGCGCTGAGCGTCGTGACGTTGGTCAGGGCGATGACTGCGCTCGGCCGCCGGTGTCGCTCGAGCCAATGCAGGAAGGCGCCGGCCCCGCGCTCGGCATTGGAAYCKAGTTCGATGACGGTCGGCTCGTGGCCGATCGTCGCACGAATCAGGTCGCAGGCGCCGCGCGTGCGCTCGCGGATCGGTGAAATTCCGAGGCTTGAGGCGGCGACGACGATGTCACGATGACCCCTGCCCAACAGATGCCTTGCCGCGATCTCACCGGCTTCTCGATTATCGATTGCGACCGTGTCGACGATGCAGCCTTCGGGCGGCACGCGATCCGCGAAAACCATCGGCAGGCGACCGATCTCGCGCTCGAGTCCTGCGGGCATGCCGTCGCTGCAGGGAATCGCGATCAGGCCGGAAGGGCGCCAGGCCAGCAGGGCACGCAGCCGCGATTGTTCCAAAGCGATGTCGTCACGCGAATTGGCGACGATGATGTCATATCCGTCCGCCTGCGCCATCACTTCGAGCTGCGAGACCAGGGAGGTGAAGAACACGTCGTCCAGATCCGGAACGAGTACGCCCACGACCTTTGCCTGGCCCGAACGGAGCTGAGAGGCAGCGCGGTCGACTTGGTAGGACAGCTCGCGGGCCGCCTTCTGGACCCGCTCCTGGAGATCGGCATTGACCGGCTTGTTGCCGCTGAAGACGTTCGACACCGTGGCGATAGACACGCCAGCGAGCGCCGCTACCTCCTTGATCGTGACACGTTTCGAGCTCACCGCATGGCCTGTTAAACGTTTTACAGTAAAACGTTTAACGGAGCGCGCGCGTTGATGCAACTGCCTTTCACATGGCTCCCTGTGGCCGGGGGCCAGGCTTGAGCGGGTCGGCCAAGCCTCCGTGCAACGGAGCCCGAAGCTCAGCGATCCAATCCCTTGACATCTGGGGTCCGTCCTATCTGGCACCCTGTGTGCATGGCGCGCCGCTCTGCCGCGCTTATAGCGACGACCTGCGGCTTGCCGGCCATGAGATCATCCTGAAGGGCGGCCAGATGGGGCCCGCAGGATTTCTTTGCGAGGGCTCGCGGGGGTATTCTTCCCAAGGTAGCCAATCGCTCCCCGCGCGGCAGATATCGGAATACGGAGCGCTCAACCGCCTGAGAGAGCGACGGGCCTTGGCAGGACGCCGTTCGTTGCAGCCAATCTGTTCAACGACGCTCGGGGGCGTTCGAAACTGAGCCGTCCGCGCTTGAAGCCAGTGATGGGCTCGGCAATCTCTGCCAGCGCATCGGTTGGGGTCTTGGCATCGAGAATGACAAGATCCGCGGGATTCCCAACCGCGATCCCGTAGTCAGGCAGCCGCATCAGCCGCGCAGGCAGCGTCGTGATCAGGTCCAGACAGCACGGAAAATCGCCCGGCCCGCATTGCGCGACATTGGCATAGAGATTCGCCATGCGGAGCAGCGAACAGTCACCGAAAGGGGTGAAGGGATTGAGAACGTTGTTGGTCGCGATCGAGCAGACCACACCTTGCGCGGCGAGACGATGGGCTGGTGCGAGCCCGCGCGGCTGAGCGTAGGCCGATTGCCGCCCCATCAAATACAGGTCTGTCGCCGGGAGCACAGTCAGTGCAACTCCGGAATCGGAAAGCCGGTGCCCGATCACAGCCAGCGTTTCCGGATCGACCATCGATAGTTTGCTGACATGGCCAATTGTGACGCGACCCTGCCAGCGATGGTGCTCAGACTGGCGGCAGACTTCGTCGAGATGCATCCAGCTCGGATCGAGGTCGAAGTCGAGATGGAAGTCGAGGTCGACGTCAAATTCCCTTGCCAGTGCGAAGAGACGGTCGATCTGGGCAACCGGGTCGGTATCAGTATAGGGGCAGCCGCCGAGGAGGTCGGCGCCATCGCGTAACGCTGCAAGCAGCAGCGCCTCCGTGCCCGGGTCGTTGGTCAAGCCCTCTTGTGGGAAGACGCAGATCGAAAGATCGAGCGCCCAGGCATAGTCGGTTCTCAAGGCCTTGATCGCCTGAAAGCTCCGAATCCCGGCACGGGGATCGACCTCGACATGAGTGCGCATGCGGGTCGTGCCCTTCGCGATTGCCTTGTCGAGCACGCAAGCGCCGCGCTCGTAGACATCGGTCACGCTAAAGTCCCGTTTCATCGCGGCCACAGCCGCAATGGCGTTGCTGAGCCCGCCATGGGAGTGGCCGCAGCGGCCAAGCAAGCAGGCCTTGTCGAGATGGATATGGCTGTCGACGAAACCTGGCACGACAAGGCGGCCACCGACGTCATGGGCCGGTGCATCGGTGACGAGATTTGGTGCCATGGCGACGATACGACCGGCGCTGACTCCGATGTCCTGCGGCCGCTCGCATCCCGCAATGGCGGCCTGGCGGAAGACGAGATCGAGAGCTGTGTCGGACGGCATGATGCTGCTTCGGAATCGGCATTGAATGGATCGAAAACATGCATGCACTTAATGTGCCGGGATGATGCTCTCCGACGCACCGCCGTTGAGCCATGGCTGCGGCGAGGAGGGGAAGGCGCGAGAGGAGGCGAGATAGTCAGGCGTCGCCATGAACCCGTGGGGGTCACGGGCCCCCGAGCCAGGCCCCTGGCTCGGGGGCCCGCTGTCGCCGGGATGTCTGGAACGAGAATGTTGCCTCGATCCTGCAGCCGCACGGCATCGCCGCGGGCAGCGCTATTCCGCTGCGTCCAGGCGCCGCTTGCGGACGGTGGATCGCGTGACCGGCGCGTCAGCATAGGGCGCCAGGATATCCATGATGTCGCGGCCGCGCGGCTTGGCCTGCGCGACGAGGGCCCGCTCCGCCACCGAATCGAGGTGGTGATGCATCAAGCTCATCACCTTCTCCGCATCGCCGCTTTCAAGCGCATCGATGAGCAGGCGATGCTCATTGATTGCGCATTCCGAGGAATGCGGGCGGCTGAACAGCGATAGCGTCAGGCAACAGCGATAGGCGATCTCGCTGACATAGCGGATCATGATCGCGCTTTCCGTCATGGTGGCGAGAAGGATGTGGAATTCGGTGGCGAGCCGGATCGAGACCGCGTCGGGCCCACCGCGTGCCGCGTCTTCCTGATCGATATGAGCGCGTAGCGCCGTGAGCTGGGCCTTGCTCAACCTGCCTGCGAGCTGGCGCACGACGAGGCGCTCGAGCTGGATCCGAATATCGAAGGTGTCGCGCGCCTCTTGCCAGCTCGGGGTGGCGACGACGGCGATGCGGTTGCGGCGTAATTCCACCAGGCCCTCGGCCGCGAGCTGGCCGAGCGCGTGGCGCGCGATCGTGCGGCTCACGCCAAAGCGTTCCCCGAGCGCATCCTCCGGCAGTTTGGCGCCAGGCTCGAGCGCCTGCTCGATGATCGCACGCCGCAACGCCCGGCAGATCGTTCCGACCTTGTCCGATGGGCTGTCTTCGGCCTTGTCGCGCGCCATGTCCCGTGTCCGCGTGTGAAGCCACCCCTCTTAGCGCCTCGGTTCCAAACTCTGCAATCTGCTCGGATCGGGAGCCGCCGGATAGAATACAAGATGGCATCATGATTGCATGCACTTTTGGGAATGAACCTCGCGATAGCCACACTCCCTATCGTCTCGGCTCCTGATGCGATCATGGCACAGGGCACCATGACACGGCCGGGCTCGGCGATCGAACTGTCGCAGACGAGCGTCACCTTCGGGCGGGGCGCAAACGCCGTTCCCGCCTTGGCGGAGACGACCCTGCGTATCCAGGACGGTGAGTTCCTCGCGCTGGTCGGCCCGTCGGGTTGCGGCAAGTCGACGATCCTGAAGCTCGTCAGCGGGCTCGTGCAGCCGACGACGGGCGTCGTCATCGTGGGTGGCCGCGAGGTTGCGGCGAAGGCGCTCAGGATCGGGATGGCATTCCAGAACCCGACCATGTTGCCCTGGCTGACGATCGAACAGAACGTCATGTTGCCCTTGAAGATCGTCCAGCCTTTCCGCTCGCGTTATCGGCGGGAGAAACGCGCTGCTTTCCGCGACAAGGCGCATGCATTGCTGGCGCAAGTCGGATTGCAGGGATTTGCCAGCAAATATCCCTGGCAACTCTCAGGCGGCATGCTTCAGCGGGCCAATCTTTGCCGAGCGTTGATCCATGAGCCGCGCATGCTGCTGCTCGATGAGCCCTTTGGCGCTCTCGATCAGTTCACGCGCGAGGAACTTTGGGCGATCCTGCAGGATCTTTGGCTGGCTCACCGTCCGACCGTGCTGCTGGTGACGCATGATCTGCGCGAGGCCGGATTCCTGGCGAGCCGCATCTGCGTGATGAGCGCGCGGCCCGGCCGCATCCTCGACGACAGCGAGGTTGCGTTTGCACGCCCGCGCACCATCGCCATGAGCTTCGAGCCGGATTTCGTGGCGCTGAACCAGCGCTTGCGTGACTTCATTGTTGATGCCCGCTCGGCGCCGGCAAGCCAGGACGGTGCATGAGATGAGCGAGTTCAAGCGCAAGTTCTGGGCAGCGGCGCTGATCGCGCTCTTCTTCGCGTCCTGGGAGCTGTTCTGCCTGCTCGCGGGCGTGTCGGACCTGATCCTGCCGCGGCCAAGCCAGGTCTTCGCTACGCTTCTCGCGCGCTTCCCTGTTCTCTGGCCCCATATCCTGCAGACGCTGGCGACGACGATGGCCGGCTTCGTCCTCGGCGTCCTGCTCGGGGTCTTCCTTGGTGCGACGATCGGGGTGTCGCGCACGGCCTATGACACGGTCTATCCGCTACTGATCGRCTTCTCCTCGATCCCCAAGGTCGCGGTCGTGCCGATCTTCGTGCTCTGGTTCGGCTCCGRCACAGTCCCGGCCGTGCTGACCTCGCTCGCGATGTGCTTCTTCCCGATCGCCGTCAATATTGCGACCGGGCTTGCCACCACCGAGCCGGAAATGGAGGACGTGCTGAAGGCGCTCGGCGCCAGCAAGCTCGACATCCTGTGGAATGTCGGCCTGCCGCGGACGATGCCGTTCTTCTTCGCCTCGCTGAAGGTCGCGATCACCTATGCCTTCGTCGGCACCGTGCTGGCGGAAACCGTCGCCTCCAATCGCGGCATCGGCAACGTGATGATGAGCGCCTCGTCGAATTTCAACGTGCCGCTGGTCTTTGCCGGGCTCTTCATCCTCGCCGGCCTGGGAGTCGCGCTCTACGCCGCGTTCTCGCTGATCGAGATGCGTGTCACCGGCTGGGCCAATCGCAAGAACGACTTCGCTGCCGCCTGATCCAATTCGTATCAACCAGAGGGGACATGAGGATGCTCAAGACGTTGACCGCGACGCTGTTCGCAGGCCTTGCACTGGCCAACTCCGCCATGGCGCAGGAGACGACGCTCAAGTTCACGCTGGGCTGGAAGACCCAGGGCTCCGATGCGGTGTTCTTCGTCGCCCGTGACAAGGGCTACTACAAGGCAGAGGGCTTGAACGTCGTGATCGACCAGGGCGAGGGTTCGGGCTGCTGATCAAGGGCGATGTCGACGGCGCGCTCGTCTTCAACATCACCGGCTACTTCAACCTGCTTCTCAACCGGCAGGATCCCGACAAGGATTTCAACTGGCTGAGCTTCGGGGATTACGGGCTCGACCTCTATTCCAACGGGCTGATGGTCTCGCAGAAGCTGCTGAAGGATAACCCCAAGGCGGTGGCAGGGCTCGTTCGTGCGACCAACAAGGCCATGATCGAGATCGCTAAGGACCAGGCCCTCGGCATGAAGGGCGTGATGAATTTCGACAATCTCGTCAACGAGGCTGTCGAGAAGAAGCGGCTGCAATACTCCTTCAGCGAGCTGATCGTCTCGCCGGAAATGAAGGAAATCGGTGTCGGCGACACCAAGGACGACCGCATGGCGCGCGCCATCGACATCATTGCCGAGGGCTATCAGCTCGCCCGCAAGCCGAAGCCCGAAGAGATCTTTTCGCGCCAGTTCCTTCCGCCCAAGGCGGAGCGCGAGCTGGTCTACACGGCAAATTGATCGGCCATGGCGGCAGGGCGGCGCGATCGGCACCGTCCTGACCGATCCGTCGCTGGTTTGTGACCAGGCGTCGGTGATTGTTTTCTATGCTCGTCAACGTCGCATGACACAGGGAGATTCTGCCCTTCGCGATTACTGGTGCGCGCCGCGGTCGTGGCTACGCGGGCTGTACAGTCCCGACGTCGCGCCCGATCTTCGTGTAGATACCGGCGCCGATCATGCCACCATCGACGGCGAGATCCGTGCCGGTGATGAAGCGGCTATCGGGTCCGAGCAGGAACATCACCGCGCCGGCGATCTCGTCCGGGTCGGCACCACGCGCGAGTGGCGTCATCATCCGGTTCCCTTCGAAGAAGGCGGTTGCGCGCTGAGCGTCGTAGCCTCCGTTGGGCTGATTGATCATCGGGGTATCGACCAGCCCCGGGCAGATCGTGTTCACCCGAATTCCCCGAGCCGCCAGTTCGATGGCAGCCGCCTTCGCGAGACCGCGCAGCCCCCATTTGCTGGCGGTGTAGGCGGCGCTGAAATAGCCGGTGAGGCCAGCCGTGGAAGACACGTTCACGATCGACCCGCCGTCGGCCATGTGCGGCGCCAGGTGCCGGATACCCAGGAAGGCGGCATTGAGGTTGACGTTCAGCACGGCCAGCCACTCGTCATGCGTGGTCTCCGTAACGGTCTTGCGCAGCGTGATGCCGGCGTTGTTGACCAGCCCCGAGAGCGAGCCTCCGAGTGTGCCGGCTGCGGCGAGGATCTCGGCCCAGGATTCCTCCCGCGATATGTCGGCCGTGACGACACTCAGCCTGTCCGCTGTGTCGCCGAGCACTGACCAATGCGGGTCGTCGGGGCCAAGCACGTCGGCGACCACGACCTTCGCGCCGGCCGCAAGAAGGCGGGACACCTCGGCAGCGCCTTGCCCCCTTGCCCCACCGGTGACGACGAAGACCCGATCCTGCCAGAAGGACGAACTCATGACCTGCCGATGCCTCCGTCGACACCCAGAACGTGGCCGGTGATGTAGCCGGCGGCATCGGAAGCGAGGAAGCTCACGGAATCCGCGATCTCTGTCGGCTGCCCCATGCGTCCGAGTGGCGTCCGACCAAGATAGATCGCCTTCTGCTCGGGATCGGCATGCATCCATGCGCTCATCGGGGTCTCGATATAGCCGGGGGCGATGGCGTTGACGCGAATGTTCAGGGGGCCCCACTCGATCGCGAGACAGGACGTCAGATGCGCGATTGCGGCCTTGGCAGCAGCATAATGAGCGCAGTTGGGCCGGGCCTTCAGGCCGGCATAGCTTGAGAGGTTGACGATCGAACCACCGCCGCCGTCCTTCATGACCCGCGCAGCGGCCTGTGCCCCGAAGAATGCCGCCGTCAGATTGACGTCGATCGACTTGCTCCAGTCATCGACCGTGATGTCGAGTGCGGCCTGGCGTTCCAGGAAGCCCGCGTTGTTCACCCAGATGTCGATGCGGCCGTGATCGGCTGCGATCTGCGCGACGGTATCCTGCAGGGCGGCCGTATTCGCGATGTCGACGATCCGGCGATCGATGCCGGCCGACCCTGGTCCGTCCTGGCGGTCGAGCGCAACGACCCTGGCGCCTTCGGCATTCAGCTTCGCGCAGATGGCTGCTCCAATGCCGCCGCTCGCGCCGGTCACGACGGCGATCTTGCCCCGATGGGCCTTCTGGCAATCCTGCATGGTTCCCGTTCCTGGAAGAATGGGCCGCACGCTGTGCGGCCCGGTTGGTCAGCGACCGCTGCGGATCTGGCTGAGGGGGACGCCGCGGGTTTCGCGGATCATGATGGCGGCGATGACGGCGAGGGCGCCGAGGACCATGATGTAGAGCGAGAACACCCAGGACAGTCCGATCGAGCTCAGCCAGGCGTTGAGATAAGGGGCCGTGCCTCCGAAAATCGCGACCGAAAGCGACGACAGGAAGCCGACTCCGAGCGCCCGCTGCTGGGTCGGGATCTGCTCTGCGATCAGGGTCGGGTAGATCGAGGCGATGATCGCCCAGACGGCCAGGCCGATGCCTTGAGAGAGGAAGAGGGTCCAGGGCTCGTTTGTCAGAATCGCTGCGACCGGGATCGGAGCCAGGATCAGTCCGAGCCCATAGATGAACACCATCGGCTTGCGGCCGACCTTGTCTGCGAGGTGCCCGAACAAGGGCAGCAGACAGAGAACGACGAGTTGAGCGAGCAGGCTCGCGATGAGGGCTCCGCGGGCATCCATTCCGCGCGCGGAGATCGCAAAGCTCGGAGCGAAGGTCACCCAGGTGTAGTAGGCGACATTGGAGCCGGCCGAGAAGAAGACCACCTTCAGCAGGATCTGGAGTTTGTCGCGGCCATTCATCGGCGCGACAACCGCAGGTGTGGCTTCGTCCGCGTCATAGACCGGGGACTCATGCGCGGCGCGGCGCATGTAGAGCGCGAACAGACCGAGGATACCACCGAAGGCGAAGCCGAGACGCCAGCCATAGGCCATCATGTCCGCCGGCGAGAATAGCGACGTCAGCACGATACCGAGGAGGGTCGCCGCCATGACGCCGAGCGTCACGCTGATGAAGACGCTGCTTGCCCAAAGGCCGCGCCTTTCGGCGGGAGCGATCTCTGCAACATAGGCATAGGAGACGCCGGACTCTCCGCCATGCGCCAGGCCCTGCAGCAGGCGTGCGATCAGCAACAGCGCCGACGCCCAGATTCCGATGCTCGCGTAGGAGGGGATGAGGGCGATCATCAGGCTGGCCGCAGCCATCGTCGACATCGTCACGATCAGGGTGTTCTTGCGGCCGATCCGATCGCCGAAGCGCCCAAAGATGATGCCGCCGATCGGTCTCGCAACGAAACCAACCGCAAAGACGGCGAGCGTCGAGAGCAGCGCGGATGTGGAGTCCGTCTTCTCGAAGAAGTTGGCTGCGAGATAGACGGCGAAGGTGCCATAGAGCGTCCAGTCGAACCACTCGAGCAGATTCCCGACGGCGGCGGCTCGGAGCGACTGGAGCGATTTGCTCCTAGCGACACGATCGTGCGGACGCGCGGCCTCGCCGCCCGCCAGAATATCGGCTGACATGAATTCCTCCCTGGTGGCTCTTTGGCCGTTCTGTTTAGAGATGGGTCGAGAACCAGCGCGCTGCCGCGCTGCTCGTCGTCTCGAAATGCTGCTGGTAGGCGGAGTAATGGCCGCCCTGGAGCAGCAGCAATTCCTTGGGCTCGCGCGCCTGGGTGAAGGCGTCGAGTTGAAGATCGGTCGGCGTCTGAAGGTCGTTGTCGGCAACGATCATCAGGAGCGCTGCGGGCCCGATCCGCGACACCCATTGACCTGGCTCGTAGCTGCGCGCGAGTTCGAGAGATCGGATGGTCACTTCGTTGCGCCATTCGGGGCAGCGCGCGGCCTGTCCGATCATGTAGTCGTATGATTCCGCGCCGGGATAGGCGACGTCCGGCCCTTCATCCTGCCCGACCTCGCGCATCGTGCCTGGCGGTTGTCCGTTCAGGCGCGCCAACCGGTCATCCGCGAAAAAGCGCTGGAGCGTCTCGGCGTGGCGCGGATGGACCTTCCGCAGGCCGGACAGGTAGCCGCTGATCGTCGGAACCTGGCTCACGACGCATTTCACCCGGCGATCGGTGGCACCGACTACGAGGACATGGCCTCCGCTGTAGCTGGTTCCCCAGATCCCGATGCGCTGCACGTCGACGTCGGGGCGCGAACAAAGATAGGTGACCGCAGTCCTATAGTCCTCCTGCTGCCAGGCGGGATCGATCTCCTGGCGGGGCAGTCCGGAGCTCTTGCCGAGCCGCCGATAATCGAAGGTCAGGCAGGCGATGCCCTGTGCCGCAATGATGCGGGCATAGTCCTCGAGATCACCGCCCGCGACCATTCCCCAGCCGTGTCCGAGGGCAACGGCGGGAAGCGGTCCGCTCGTCGACGGCAGATGGAAGGAGCCGCGAATGACATCCTCACCGGCGCGAAATTCCACGGGGGTGGTTGAAACGTCCATTCGCCTGTCCTCCTGATCCGCCTTGGCGCTGGCTGCGGGAGCGGATGTATTTTCAAGAGGTTTTGGCGAATGGTGCCTCTTGATCAACGCCGCAAAACAACTTTATCAATCGGTATTCCCGATTGATCAGGCGCCATGGATCTCCGCAAACTCGATTGCTTCCTGGCCGTGGCTCACCGGCTGCACTTCGGCCAGGCCGCCGAAGCACTGGGCGTGAAGCAATCCGTCGTATCGGAGTCGATCAAATCTCTCGAGAGCCATCTCGGAGGTCGGCTGTTTGAGCGGACGAGCCGGCGCGTATCGCTCACAGCTCTCGGGCAAGCTCTGCTGAAGGATCTCGAACCGCCGGTCAATGCTCTCAGGGCGGCGCTTGGCGATGCGCGCAAACGCGCTCAGGGCCAGCAGACGGAATTGCTCGTCGGCTATCTCGGCGGTGGATTCTACGAGCTCACATCGGCGGTGGTTGCGGAATTCGCGCGCTCTCGTCCCGACATCTCGCTCCGCTTCGTCGAGCTCAACTATCTGAACCAGGGATCGGCGGTCCTGGACGGCAAGGTCGACGTGGCGCTGGCGCGGCTGCCGCTTGCGACACACAGCCTGACGCGAGGCGCCATTCTCTTCCAGGATGCACGCACGCTCGTTGTGCCGAGCGGACACCGCCTGGCGGCCAACAAGCTGGTGGATCCAGAAGAGCTGCAATACGAGCGAATGGTCCGATTGCCCGCCGGCGCAGCGTCCGACGAGTGGTGCAACTATCATTTTCCGCGTGTGACCCCGTCGGGGCAGGCCATCGCCGACGGTCCCGAGATCGCGACGGTGCGAGAAGGGCTGGTCGCGGTCGCAGCCGGCCAATGCGTCATGACCTTGACCTCGCGAGCCCGGAACTACTTCGCCCATCCTGGCGTCGAGTTCATCGAGATTGATCTGCCGCCGATCCAGAGCGCCCTGACCTGGCGCACTTTCGATCACCGCTCAGGGCCCCGAGATCTCGAAATGGCGGCAAGGGCCGTCGCCGCCCGCCTCGGCACGCTCGCCCTTGCAGAAGGCCCGCGCTGATCGGGGCGGCCTCGCAATTCCGGTCTTCCCGGGGCCTGGCGATCAGCTCTCGTCGGCCAGGGGGTGCAGGTCGCGCACCATGCTCTTCAGGCGCTCGTCGAGGACATGGGTGTAGATCTGGGTCGTGGCGATATCGGCATGGCCGAGCAGTTCCTGCACGACGCGAAGATCCGCACCGTTCTGCAGCAGATGGCTGGCGAAGGCGTGGCGCAGCACGTGCGGGCTCAGCGCCGCGGATAAGCCGGCTGCCCCGGCCAGCATCTTGAGGTCGCGGCCAAAGGCCTGGCGCGTCAGATGCCCACTCTCGCCGTCGGACGGGAAGAGCCAGCGGCCGTCCGCGCTTCCAGCCTGGCGCAGGGCCTCCAGATAGCTGCGTGCGGCCTCGCGGGCAGCGTCGTTCAGCGSCACCAGCCGGTCCTTGTTGCCCTTGCCGCGCACGACAAGGAAGCGCTCGCGCGTCGTTGCCGCTGAGAGCGGCAACGCCAWCAGTTCGGACACGCGCAGGCCCGTGGCGTAGAGCATCTCGATCAGGCAGCGCATGCGCAGGGCCTTCAGCCGTGCCGCCGGGGTAAGACCATCGCGTTCGCTGAGGAGCCGCGCCGTCTCGATCAGGCGATCGACATCGGCGACGGAAATGACCTTGGGCAGCGGCCGGCCCTGCCTTGGTCCGTCGATCGCGGCGGAGGGGTCGGCGCCCGTCAGCCCTTCCGTATAGAGGAAGCGATGGAACTGGCGCACCGCGGAAAGCCGGCGCGCCGTCGATGACGCCTTCAATCCACGGGCTGCAAGATCGGCGAGCCAGTCCCGGATGTCCTGGGCGCCGATGGAGCCGAGGTCGCCGCGGCCGGCGATGAAGCCGGTATAGTCGTCGAGGTCGCGCTCATAGGCCTCGAGCGTGTTCTTCGCCGCGCCGCGCTCCGCCGCGAGCATGTCGAGAAAGGCCGTGATCCGGCTGCGCGCCAGCCGGCTCATCGCTGCTGCAGCTTGGACGGTGGCACGATCTCGACCATCTCGCGCTGCTCGGGCTGGACGAAGGTGACCAGCGCGATCATTCCGGCGAAGATCAGCCCGCCGACGATGGCGAGAAAGGCGATGAATCTGAAGAGGGTCGGCACGGGCCGGATGTCTCCTGGAACCTTGCCCCGATTCAGGACTATCCGGTTATTCCCGATGCCTGGCGGTTCGCGCAAGTGCAGACCGGTTCATCAGCGTCGTGAGGGCATGACGTCGGCTGACGGCTCATGCTAGACCGGCTGCGAGGAAATGCCGCGATGACAATAGCCGACCCCATCGAGAACYTGGACAATTCCGAGTTGCGCAGTCTGCTCGGGAAGCGCGCAGTCGTGCTTGTCGGCATGATGGGCTCGGGCAAGAGTTCCGTGGGGCGGCGGCTGGCAACGCGGCTCGGCCTGGCTTTCGTCGACGCCGACGTCGAAATCGAAACTGCGGCCGGCATGACGATTCCCGAGATTTTCGCGCAGCGCGGCGAAACCGAGTTCCGTGACGGCGAGAGACGCGTCATCAGCCGGGTTCTGGCGACACGCGCGCCGCTGGTGCTCGCGACCGGGGGCGGCGCCTTCATGAACGCGGAAACGCGGGAGCGCATCATCGAACTCGGCATCTCGATCTGGCTCAAGGCGGATGCCGATGTGCTGATGCGCCGGGTGCGCAAGCGCTCCAACCGGCCCCTGCTGCAGACTGCCGACCCTGAAGCGACGATGCGGCGGATGCTGGCGGAGCGCGAACCGGTCTATGCTCTGGCTGATGTAACGGTGACCTCGCGCGATGACCCCCATGAGGTCGTCGTCGAGGAGGCGATAGTCGCGCTCGATCGCCATTTGCGTTCCCTTGAGAGCCTTTGAGCTGCTGAGAGCGAAGACATGATCAAACCTGCGAACGAGAAGTCCGGCGCGCGGATCGTGGTTCCCGTTGCGCTCGAAGGGCGCAGCTACGACATCCATATCGGCCGCCACCAGCTTTGCGAGGCGGCGAGCCTGATCGCCAGCTTCGCGCCTGGCGCCAAGGCGGCGCTGGTCACCGACGAGCATGTCGCCGGCCTGCATGCGCCCGCCTTCGAAACCTGCCTCCAACAGGCCGGCGTCGCGACCACGCGGATCGAGATCCCGCCCGGCGAGGCATCGAAATCCTATGCTCGGTTCGCGGCGCTTTGCGACGCGCTGCTCGCTGCGAAGATCGAGCGCAACGATCTCGTCATCGCCTTTGGCGGCGGTGTGGTCGGCGACCTGACCGGTTTCGCGGCGGCCGTGCTCAGGCGCGGCGTGCGCTTCGTGCAGATCCCGACGACGTTGCTGTCGCAGGTCGATTCCTCGGTCGGCGGCAAGACAGGGATCAACTCCTCGCATGGCAAGAACCTGATCGGCGCCTTCCACCAGCCAGCCCTGGTCATTGCCGACACGGCGCTGCTCGATACGCTGAGCGAGCGGGAGTTCAAGGCTGGCTATGCCGAGGTTGTGAAATACGGGTTGATCGGCGACCCGAATTTCTTCGACTGGTGCGAAGTCAACTGGAGCCGCATCATTGCAGGCGGACCCGAGCGCGATCATGCTGTCGCCGTGTCCTGCCGCGCCAAGGCGGCGATCGTGGCACGGGACGAACGCGAGGAGGGGGACCGCGCCTTGCTCAATCTCGGCCACACCTTCGCTCACGCGCTGGAGCGCCTAACCGGCTATGACGCGAACCGGCTGGTGCATGGCGAGGCGGTGGCGATCGGTCTTGCGCTCGCCTTCCGCTTCTCGCAGCGGCTCGGCCTTTGTTCCGGACAGGATGCAGGGCGGGTCGCGGCGCATCTCGATGCCGTCGGCCTGCCGAGCCGATTGCAGCAGGTGCCGGGCGGGGCCGGCAGCACGGAGGAGATCGTTGCCGCGATGACCCAGGACAAGAAGGTCAAGCGCGGCGTGCTGACCTTCATCCTGGCGCGCGGCATCGGCAAGAGCTTCATCGCGCCGGGCGTCGCGGCGGACGAGGTCAGGGACTTCATCGAGGCCGAGCTCGCGGCCGCCTGAGCACGCTGGGACCATGCTCGAGAACATCAACCCCTGGCTGGCCGCGCTGATCGTCCTGATCTGCCTGTTGCTATCAGCCTTCTTCTCGGGCAGCGAGACGGCGCTGACGGCTGCCTCGAAAGCCCGGATCGCCGCGCTGGAGAAGGCGGGAAGCCGACGGGCCGGCATCGCGATGCGGCTGCTGGCGACGCGGGAGCGGCTGATCGGCGCCATGCTGATCGGCAACAATGTCGTCAATATCGGTGCCTCGGCCTTCGCCACCAGCGTGCTGGTCGCGGCCTTCGGCAATGCCGGGGTGATCTATGCGACGGCCGTGATGTCGGTCCTCGTGATCATCTTCGCGGAGATCATGCCGAAGACAGCGGCGATCGCGAAGCCCGACCAGGCGGCGCTGCGGCTGGCGCGGCCGGTGGCCTGGGTCGTTGCCGTGCTGGGCCCGCTGACACTGGCGATCGAATGGTTTGTTCGGCGCTTCCTGCGCCTCTTCGGCATCCGTATCGACGAGAACCAGTCGATCCTTTCACCGAATGAAGAGCTGCGTGGTCAGGTCGACCTGATGCACCAGGAGGGGGCGGTCAAGAAGGCCGATCGCGACATGCTCGGCGGGCTGCTCGACCTGAAGGAGCTCGGCGTCGAGGACGTGATGATCCACCGCACCAAGATGCGGACGATCAATCTCGATATCGGACCGGAAGCGATCGTGCGCGAGGTCCTGGCCTCGCCCTATACGCGGATGCCGCTCTGGCGCGACAAGCCGGAGAACATTGTCGGCATCCTGCACGCCAAGGACCTGCTGCGGGCGCTCGATGCTGCCGGCGGGGATGCCGGCAAGCTCGACGTGGCGCAGATCGCCCTCGCGCCCTGGTTCACCCCGGTCACGACCTCGCTGCCTGATCAGCTCAAGGCCTTCCTGGCGCGCAAGACCCATTTCGCGCTTGTCGTCGACGAGTATGGCGAGGTGATGGGGCTGGTGACGCTCGAGGATATCCTCGAGGAAATCGTCGGCGATATCCGCGACGAACATGACATCGCGGTGCCGGGCCTGCGCCAGCAGGTGGATGGGTCGGTGGTCGTTGATGGCGGAGTGCCGATCCGGGACCTGAACCGCGCGATGGACTGGGACCTGCCCGACGAGGAGGCGACAACGATTGCCGGCCTCGTCATTCACGAGGCCCGCACCATCCCCGAGGCCGGGCAGGCCTTCACCTTCCACGGCTTCAAGTTCGAAGTGGTGCGCAAGAGCCGCAACCGCGTGACCTCGCTCCGGATCACCCCCCTGGCGCTTGCCCTCGCCGCTACGGGCTGAACACTAGCACCAGGAAGACGAAGAAGACGCAGAGATGCACGGCGCCTTCCAGCATCGTCGTGCGTGAGCCGGTGAAAGTCAGCGTGCTCAGCATCAGCGTCATCGCCAGGATGACCATATTGGTGGCCGACAGGCCGAGCGTGACCGGCTGGCCGGTGAGAAGGCCGATGCCCAGCACGGCAGGCACCGTCAGGCCAAGCGTCGAGGCTGCCGCACCCAGGCACAGATTGATCGCGCGCTGGAGCTGGTTGGCATTGATCGCGCGCAGGGCCGTAATGCATTCCGGCGTGAAGACGACCATCGCGATCAGGATGCCGCCGAGCGCCGGGGGGGCGTCGAGCTTGGCGATGCCGAAATCGAGCACGGCCGCCAGGCTCTTCGCCAGGATGACGATCGGCAGGATATTGGCCAGGAGCAGCCCGATATTGGGCAGGATGCTCCCGGACGCGGCGTGCCCGACGCCGGATCAGGAAGGCCGCGTAGAGCGCCAGGGTGAACAGCGAGAAGCAGATGGCCTGCACGTTGGTCAGCGTGCCGTCGCTGGTCGAGGTGGTGAAATTCGGCAGAACCAGCGCGATGACCGTCAGCGGGATGATCACGACCAGATAGGCGGTGGCACCTTGCAGATTGTAGCTCTGCTGGAAATGGCGCAGGCCGCCGAAGATCAGCCCGATGCCGACGACGCCGTTGAGCACGATCATCAGCACGGCGAACATCGTGTCGCGGCCAAGTGTCGGCGCCCCGGTTGCCCCGAGCATCACGGCCCCGATCAGCGCCACCTCGATGATGACGATCGAGAGCGTCAGGATCAGCGTGCCATAGGGTTCGCCCAGCCTGTGCGCCAGTTCCTCCGCCTCATGCACGACGCCGATCGCCGACCAGGCGATGATGCCGAGCAACCAGGCAAAGATCAGCATGGACAGGACGGGGGAGCCAAGCTGCCCGAGAATCGTCTTGCCGAAGAACAGATAAGCAAGGACMGAGGCCCAGGCGCAGATGAGGCGGATGATCATGCTGGTCAAAGACAGACCCCATCCTTGTGGCGGGCGGACGACAAACGAGACATCGCCCGGCGAGGACGCCGGGCGATGGACCGAGGGATATACGCGCGGCGTCGGAGGATCGTTGGCTCCGCCGCGCCTCATTCGCAAGTATTCACTGTCGGCGTAGCACATCCGTCGCCAGATGGTCGGACGAAACACCATCGATGAAAAAGACCGCGCCGGACGAATTGCGCATGCGCAAGGGCAGGATAGCCTGATAGGCCTCTGATTCGTACCAGGCCTTCGCGGCCGCACGGTTCGGGAACTCGATCACGATCAGGTCGCCCGACCAGCTGCCCTCCAGCAGCTCCGGCGGATCGCCATGGATGATGAAGCGCCCCTGGAACGGTGCCAGCGTCGCATCGATACCTTCGAGATAGCCAATGATCTCAGGTCCCAGAGCGACGTGGGTGAGGTGGGCCATGGCGTAGGTCTTCATCGTGAAATCCCCTTCGTTGTCAGCCGGGCTGGTCTGCCGATGTCGCGACCTTCGCCTGCAGATGGAATGAAGTCGATTACCTCCAGGGTTATCGCGGCAACCCGTTCGCAATCCCGCCGCAAACCCGCGCGACAGCTGGGGCATGACCAAGCGTCTCCTTCGTTCGAGGGAGAGTTGACCATGGTCCGCTTCGACGGGGCGCTGGTCTATCTCGCGCTCTGTCATGCGCCGGATCCGCAGGTTCTGTGCGTCACCTATGCCGAGAATGGCAGCAAGCTCGGCGACCGGGTCGTGGCCAGCGGCAGCTTCGAACGGGTCGGACCCAACCATGTGAAGCTCGATCCCTGTCTGCATCACGAACCGGACAAGGAGAGGCCGCGCTAAGGCATCGGCCCGAAAAGTGGATTGCGGTTTTCGGAAAAGCCGATGCAAAGACAAAGGGTTAGATCATCGGACTGGATACGATATCCGGTCCGATGATCTAAGGCATCGGCTCGAACAATGGATTGCGGTTTTCGGCACAGCCGATGATCCAAGGCCGTCCGGTGCAGCACGCGGTCAATCGGCGGCGAGCTTCTGGGCGAGCGGGCTGACCGCGTCCTCTGCCAGCATCGCGACCGGCTTGTCGGTGACGAGATACTGCGCCCGCGCGAGCGCGGCGAAGCGTCCGCCCCTGGCGACGAGTTCGTCGAAGGAGCCCATCTCGATGACGCGGCCCTGCTCGAAAACGAGAATCCGGTTGGCGTTGCGGATGGTGGCCAGGCGGTGCGCAATGACGAAAGTCGTGCGGCCCTTCATCACCTCGTCGAGCGCCTTCTGGAGCTTCACTTCCGTGGCAGCGTCGAGCGCGGAGGTGGCTTCGTCGAGAATCAGGATCGGTGGGTTCTTGAGGAGCGCGCGCGCGATCGAAAGGCGCTGGCGCTCGCCGCCAGACAGCGTGCGGCCGCGTTCGCCAACCAGGGTGTCGAGCCCGTCGGTCTGGCGCGCCATGACTTCGGTCGCCTGGGCCCGGTCGAGCGCCTCAAGCATCTCGGCATCGGTCGCGTCGGGCTTGCCGACGGTGAGATTCTCGCGGATCGAGCGAGCGAAGAGCATCGGCTCCTGAAAGACGACGCCGATATTGCGGCGCAGGCTGAGCAGCGAGATGTCCCGAATATCACTGCCATCGGCGAGGATACGGCCGGATTGCGGATCGAAGGCGCGGTGCAGCAGGCCGAGCGTGGTCGACTTGCCGGAGCCGGTCGAGCCGACAATGGCGATGGTCTCGCCGGGCTCGACGGCGAAGGACACGTCGGCGACCGCCGCGCGCTTGCCGTCATAGGAGAACGAAACGTCATCGAAGGTGATGCGGCCCTCGAGGCGGCCGACATCGGGCGCGCCCGGGAGATCGCGCACGGCCGGCATGGTGTCGAGCACCCCGAAGAATTCGCGCATCTTCGGCGCCTGCATGAAGATGAAGTTCACGAAGGAGACGATCTGCTCAAGCCGGCCGACCAGCATGGTGGCGAAGCCCATGAAGGTGACGATTTCACCGACGGTTGTCTGCCCCATCATCAGGAGCCAGGTGCCGACGACGAAGATCGCCAGCACGGTGAGCGTTGCCGAGGCGCGGGTTGCCACCGTCGCGATCGCCMACCAGGACAGCACCGGAAGCTGCGCCTCCAGCAGGCTGGCGATGGTGGAGCGCAGGCCGCGTACCTCCGCTTCGATGCGGGTGAAGCTCTGGATCACCGGGACATTGCCGAGCGCGTCCGAGGCGCGTTCGGCAAGGTTGGAGTGGTAACCTTCGACATTGCTCTGGAGCTTTTCGGTCTTGCGCAGCACGAAGGCCGTCAGCGTGCCAAAGAGCACGACGAGGCTGATCAGCAGCAGCCCGAGCTGCCAGTTCTTCCAGAGGGTGAAGGGCAGCAGGATGAAGAGCGCGACGAAGCTGGCGCAGTGTTCGCGGAAGAAGGAGAGCCATAGCGCCCACATGCCGCTGGTGCCTTCCAGCATCACCTTGAGCACCCGGCCGGAATGAGTCTGGGTGTGGTAGGCCAGCGGCAGGGTCAGGGCATGCTCGAAATAGTCGGCCATCACGGCGAGGCGGCGGCGATGGGCCAGCCGGTCGGCATGGAGGGCGACGAAAACGCTGGCTCCGATATTGAAGAGCCCGAAGCCGACCCAAGCCGCGATCAGGACATTGATGTCGCTCCAGTTTGGTCGCTGGCCGGAGCTCTGGATGCTGGTCAACCTGTCGATCAGCGTGCCGAACAGAATCGGCTCGGCGAAGGCTGCGGCCGCCAGCAGGATATTGGCGAGCGCAAGGATCAGCCCCAGCCGCTTTTCGGGGCCGAGTTCGCCGAGGACGCGGGCATAGAGCGCAAACAAGGACATCCGCGGAGCATTATCCGAGCCGCGGGCCTGAGCAAGTGCTCAAGCTTAACGCTTCGTTCAAACCGCTCCCGCTATGGTTACCAGACTGCCAAGACAGGGCGCTGCGCGGGTGCTGGATCTGCGTGGATCAGGATGGCTTAAATGGATATCGCAACCGGCGTCGGCATTCTGGGCGGTATCGCGACAATCATTTCGCTGATCATGATCGATGGTGGCAATTTCGCCGCCTATTGGGATAAGCACGCCGCGATCATCATCTTCGGTGGTGCCTCGGCCGCGACCATGCTGCGCTTCCCGTTCACCGTGATTGCCCATGGCATTCCGATGGGCTTCCGTTTCGCCTTCACGATGCGCTCGATCCATCCGCGCGAGTTGATCGACGAGATCACGCGCGTCGCCGAGATCGCCCGCAAGAGCGGCCCTGTCGCGCTGGAAAACGTCGAGGTCTCCGATCCGTTCCTGGCCCAGGGCCTGCGCTACATCGCCGACGGCTATGACAAGGAGTTCATCCGCGACACGATGGAGCGTGACCGCGACAACTTCCTGCAGCGGCTCGACGAGGGTTCGAAGGTCTATCGCGCCATCGGCGACTGCGCCCCGGCCTGGGGCATGATCGGCACGATTCTCGGCATGGTGACGATGTTCGCCAATATGAGCGACCCGTCCAAGCTTGGCCCCGCCATGGCGACGGCGCTGCTCGCGACGCTCTATGGAGCGATGGTCGCGAACATGTTCACGCTGCCAATCGCCGACAAGCTGCATATCAAGCTCGAGGAAGAAGAGATCTCGCGCACGCTGATCATCGACGGCGTCCTGCAGATGCGCGATGCCAAGAGCGCGACGCTGGTGCGCGAAATGCTGCTCGCCTATCTCCCCGACCATCATCGGGCCGAGATGGCCCAAGCGGCCTGACGGAAACCTGAGCGATGGCGAAGAAAAATCGCGGCGGCCATGGCGGTCACGGCTGGTTCGTGACCTTCGCCGATCTGATGGCGCTGCTGATGGCGTTCTTCGTCATGGTCGCGGCCTATTCGAGCCAGGACAAGAACAAGCTCCAGATCGTCGCGGGCTCGATGCGCGAGGCTTTCGGCACACAGACCGACATGCGGCTCGCCGGCATCGTCGAGGTCGACGGCATCCCGACCAAGACCCATATCAAGAACGCCTATATCCGGCCGCTCAGCGATGCGTCCGACACGACAGCGCCCAACCACAACCAGCAGAAGGAAGACGGCCTGGTCTCGGCGACGCATGACCGTGGCTTTGCGCTCGCGGCCGCCTCGCTCCGGCAGGCCCTGCGCGAGATGCCGGAGATCGCCGAGCTCTCGCGTAACATCCTGGTGGAGGTTTCCGAGGCGGGCATCGATATCCAGCTCGTCGATCAGGATGGGCGGGCGATGTTTGCCGAGGGCTCGGCGCAGCCGAACGAGCGCATGCGCAAGCTGCTCGCGGCCGTCGCCCCGACGCTGCGGCGGATGTCCAACAAGATCGCGATCACGGGCCATACGGCGGCGCCACGTCCCGGAGCGGCCCCGGAAGGCAATCCCTGGGAGCTCTCCGTGGCGCGTGCCGCGGCGGTCCGCGAGATCCTCAGCAATACGGGTGTCCCGGATGACCGCTTCGCCTCCGTCACCGGCAAGGGCGACACCGAGCCGCTGATCAAGGACAATCCTTATCTCGCCTATAACCGCCGTGTCGGGATCGTCCTCAAGGCGGATGCACCGCCGCTGCCCTTCGGCGCGAAACCCTGAGGCAGCTTCGTCTCAGCGCGTCAGCMTTGCCTCAGGGGGCGAGGATCAGTGCCCAGTAGACCTGATATTTCGAGCCCGGCGCATAGGCGGTGGCAATGCCCATGCGGGTGGCGCCCGGCGTCTTCATGACACGGTCGTGCTGCGGCGAGTCGCGCCAGCCCGAGAAAGCTTCGGCCAACCGCCGATAGCCGGCGGACAGATTGGCTTCCGCTCCCGGCTGGCCGGCCCGCGCCAGCCGCGCCTTGACGGCTTCGGCCTGGACTGGCTTGTCGGCCGCGGCCATGGCGCCGGCCTCCTGCTCGGCAGCCTCGACCAGGGCCGGATCAAGTTTCAGCGTGCCGAGCCCGTGGTTCATCCGGTAGGCCGAGATCATGGCGCGCGCCTCATTTGCATCGACCCGGGCCGAGGGCGAGCCGAGATCGCGGTAGAAAGCGGGCTGGCTGGTCCGGGCAGGCTCGGTGCAGCCGGCAATGCCGAAGACGGCGAGCGCACCGGCGACGAGGGCGGGGCAGGTCACGGTTCGGTGCGCCACGGCGGCTGCACGGAAAGGCTTGGGCATCRCATCATTCCTTGCTGTCGTCCTTGGACGCATCCTTGGCCGGCTCGGGCGCGTGCGTGGTTTCGCGCCGCACCTGCTCCTCCGGCTCCTCCTCCTCCCCCGTCTCACCGTTGAGGAGGCGGGGCCTTGATGCGCGCGCGGTGGTTACGGCTTTCTTGCGATGCGAAGGCTTTGTTTCGCGCCCGACGGCGGCGGCGATGTCTCCGAGCGATTGTTCGATTCCGTCGAGGCCCTTGACGAGCAGCTCTGCGCCGGCTGCCGGCCCTTCCATTTCGGTCAGGCGCTTGTGAATGGCGAAGTTGAGATCGCTGGTGACGCGGCCGACGATGTCGACATCCGCGACGACGCAGATCAGGTCGAAATCCATCGTCGAGGTGCCGATCTTCTTGAACTGCACGGTTGGCGGCGGCTTCTGTAACACGTCGCCATGGGAGTGGGCGGCCTCGGYGAGCATCGTGCGCACGTCGGACGCGTCCAAACTCCTGGGCACGGTGATCGAGATCAGCGAGCGGCCGGTGCGATCGGCGCGCACCCGGTTCCTGACCACACCCGAGACGAGGTTGGAGTTCGGCACGATCACGGTCGAGCGATCGAAGGTCGCGATCTCGGTCGAGCGGACATTGATGCGCTTGACGATGCCTTCCGCGTCGCCGACCACGACCTGATCGCCGACCCGGATCGGGCGCTCCCACAGCAGGATCAGCCCCGAGACGAAATTCGAGACCACGGACTGCAGGCCAAAACCGATACCGACGGAGAGGGCGCTGGCGACGAGGGTCAGGCGTTCGAGGCTGAGACCCAGCGCAGAGACGGAGAGCGCGACGGCTGCGGCATAGCCGAGATAGCCGGCGGCGGTGATGATCGAGTTGCGCAAACCGGTATCGAGCTGCGTCGTCGGCAGGAACTTGCCTTCAAGCCAGCCCTGGGCGCCGCGTGTCGCCGTCAGGGCGAGCGCGAAGAGCAACCCGGAGACGATGATCGAGGACAGCGAGATCGTGACGCCGCCGACCTGGAAACCGAAGAAGGCGGCGCGCAGCGATGTCAGGAAATCGACCGATTCCAGGCCCCAGGGGGCCAGCGCGAGCATCAACGTCACCACGATCAGCACGAGCTTGAGCAGCCCGGTGACGATGACGGCGATCTTCTGCAGCGCCGAGCCCCGGATGCCGACGCCGGCCTTCAGGGTCAGCGCGAAATGTCCGTTGCCGGTCAAGAGCTCGCTGATGCCGAGATCGAGCAGCTGGTAGGCAAGGACGAACAGGCAGGCGAGAATGCCGAGCCAGAGCACCTGCTCGGTCAGGAAGGAGGCGAAGACGACATAGCCCGTCAATGCAGCCAATGCGATGACGAGGCCGACGATCCAGCCGAAGATGCGGATCGGCCCGAGCGAGGCGCCATCGACTGCCACATAGGGGCCGAGACAGGCCTCCTCCTCGACTTCCTTGTCGTCGCGAAGCTGGTAAAGCCCGGCGATCAGGACCRCCGCGAAGACGAGCACAACCACGCCGCGGACGACAATCGACGATGCCAGGCTGGCGGCGATGGCCTGGAGCCAGGCCTCGAGCACCTTGCCGGTCGATACAACGAGCGCGAGCGACGCCGCGATCCAGACCACGGTCCGGGCCGTCGAGTCCATGACGCTGACAAGGCGCCGCTGCGGCTTGTTGGGAGCAAACAGCGCGTCGGCCAATGCCTGGACGAAAGCGAAGATCGCGAGCCCGACGACGATCGCCCAGATGACCGGCTGGATGCGTGGCGGCAGGAGGCCCGCAGTTTTGAGCGCGGCGTAGATCAACCAGCTTGCGAGCGCCGGTGGGGCCGCACCGGCCACGATATGGGCGAGCGCGACGTGAAGGCAGCGCAAGCTGTTGGTATCGCCTGTTGGATCGAGCCGTTCCGCAAAGCGCGGCAGGTAGCGTGCACGGGCGACGTAGAGCAGGATCGCGCCGAGGAGGGCGACAGCGACAAGCGCTCCGCGGGCCGTGCTGGATGCTTCGACGACGACGGAGAGCCAGTCCCCGAAGATCAGGCCGGACGCGCGCATGTCCTCCGGCGAGGTCGACAGTGCTGCGCCCCAGAGCTCCGGGTTGACGATGGCGGGCCCCGGCGCGAACAAGGCCTTGGCGAAGAGGTCGCGGCGCCGGTCGCCGATGCTGGCCAGAAGCTGTTCTGCCTGGAGAAGGGCCGAGCGCGAGATCTTCAAAGTCTCGTCAGCGTCGGCAAACGCCTTCTCTCGCGTTTCGCGCTCTCGGACGACTTCGGCGGATTCGGCCGGCGCCTTTGCGTCGGGCTTCGGGCCAAGCTGCTCGATGCGCAACTTGGCCTGCTCGGTCTTCGGAGCCTGTTCCTCGGTGATATGGCGGAGCTGTTCGAGCAGAGGCTGCAGCCTGAGCCGGTGGCGCTGCAGCTCGGCATCGGTCGCATTCGGATTGGCGAAGAGGGTCTCGATCTGGGCGAGTTCGGCACGCGCTGCGTCGAGACGCGTCCTGGCCGGGGCCGGATCGGGAGCCTGGGCCCAGCTCTGTGCGGCAAAGATCAGGGCTATGGCCAGAAGCCCAAGCGCTGCCAGTGCGGCGCGCCACGCCGTGGCGATGGAAACCTCTCGTATGGCGCGGGCCGTCATGGCGATCCTGGCTCGTTCAGGCTGATTCGACGCGATGCCGCACCTCGCCCTCTCCAGCTGCGTAAGGCAAGGCGAGATCGGAAAATGCGTCGGATGGGGCAAGGACGGCACCTTGTTGCTGGGAATGCCGAACTGGCGCCTGATTCATCACATTGATGTGAGAAATGGAGCAGTCAGCGAAATGCGAGGATTGCCCTGATCGTCGATAATCAGGACGTGATCATGGCGATCAGGGGGCTGATTGCGCATTTTTGGGTCGATCCTGCTGGGATCGTACAGGTCATCCCGGAGCGGAGCGTCTGGGATACGGGCGCGGCGCTCGCACTTTTGGCATTGGCTCAAGGTCGCTTTCTGGATTTCAATCTCATCTAAATACAATCTGTCCGCGTGCCCGTTGGCACGGTGGACTCCTGGCGAGGCGCGCTGGCTCTCTCGCCACTCTTCTGAAATCGAACCGGGAGGTTGCGGTGGCGAAGCTGAGCATAAACGGCAAAGTGGTGGATGTGGCGGTCGATGGCGACACGCCGCTRCTTTGGGTGATACGCGAAAAGATCGGCCTGACCGGAACGAAATATGGCTGCGGCGTCGCGCAATGCGGTGCCTGTACCGTGCATATCGACGGGGTCGCGGCGCGCTCCTGCGCTCTCCCCGTGAGTGCCGTTTCGGCGGAACAGAAGATCGTCACCATCGAAGGGCTTTCGCCGGATGGATMGCATCCGGTGCAGAAAGCCTGGATCGCTCATGATGTTCCGCAATGCGGCTACTGCCAGAGCGGTATGATCATGGCCGCTGCTGCGCTCCTCCAGGCCAATCCCAAGCCGAGCGACGCCGATATCGCCAATGAAATGACCAATATCTGCCGTTGCGGCACCTATACGCGGGTCAAGGCGGCAATCCTGGATGTGGCGGCCAGCGGCACGCTCGGCCGGGGCTAAGCCTCTTCGCGTCGGCCCGGCTGAGCGTCGGTCCGCATGTTTCACGTTTCGCCTGGGTAGGGTCGAGCGCGACGGGCCAGGTGCCCTTGCTCCCCTGCTTCCCTAACGGAATCTGGAGAACGATATGATTTCTGCCTCGGCTGACACATCTGCGACCCTGTCCCGCCGCACCATGCTCGCCGGCTCCGCTGCGGCGGCCGGGGCCTTCACCTTCGGCTTTGCCATACCGTTCGCTGGCGAGGCGATGGCGCAGGGGGCCGTCAAGGAAATCAATGCGTGGGTGGTGGTCCATCCCGACGACAAGGTGGTGATCCGCATCGCCCGCTCCGAAATGGGGCAGGGGACGCTGACGGGGCTCGCCCAGCTCGTCGCCGAGGAACTGAACTGCGACTGGGCCAGGGTGACGACCGAATATCCGACGCCGGGCCAGAACGTCGCGCGCAACCGCGTCTGGGGCAATTTTTCGACGGGTGGCAGCCGTGGCATCCGGGAATCGCATGAGTATGTCCGCAAGGGCGGCGCGGCGGCGCGAATGATGCTGATCCGGGCTGCCGCGAACCAGTGGAGCGTGCCGGCGGCGGAGTGCTCCGCCGAGAAGAGCATCATCACGCACAAGGCTTCCGGCCGCTCGCTGCGATATGGGCAGGTCGCCGAGGCGGCGTCGAAGCTCGAGGCTCCCAAGGATGTTCCGCTCAAGGATCCGAAGGACTGGACGATTGCCGGCAAGCCGCTGAAGCGGCTCGACACGGTCGACAAGACCAATGGCGCCAAGATCTACGGCATCGATCTGAAGATGCCCGGCATGCTCAATGCCGCAATCAAGGACTGCCCGGTCTTCGGCGGCAAGGTGAAGAGTTTCGACGCTGCCAAGGTCAAGGCCATGCCGGGTGTGACGCATGTCGTGCCGGTGGGCGAGACGGCCGTCGCCGTCGTCGCCGAGACCTGGTGGCAGGCGAAGACGGCACTCGATGCGCTGCCGATCGAGTGGGACAATGGCGAGAATGCCAAGGTCTCGAGCGAGAGCATCGCTGCTTGGCTCAAGGAAGGTCTCGATGCGCCCGAAGCCGTCATCGGTAACCAGGTCGGAGACGCGAAGGCTGCGATCGCCAAGGCGGCGCGTGTCGTCGAGTCGGTCTATTCCTACCCCTTCCAGAACCACGCCACGATGGAGCCGATGAACGCGACGGCGCGCTACACGCCGGAGCGCTGCGAGGTCTGGACCCCGACCCAGAACGGGGAGGCGGCACTGGCTGCGGCGTCCGAAGCCTCGGGACTGCCGATCGCCAAATGCGAGGCCTACAAGATCGATCTTGGCGGCGGGTTTGGCCGGCGCGGCGCGGTGCATGACTGGGTCAGGCAAGTGGTTGCCATCGCCAAGCAGATTCCCGGCACGCCGATCAAGCTTGTCTGGTCGCGCGAGGAGGACATGCTGCATGGCCGCTACCACCCGGTGACGCAGTGCAAACTGACCGGCGGGCTCGACAAGGATGGCAATCTGACCGGGCTGCACATGCGCATTTCCGGCCAGTCGATCGTTGCCGGCATCTTCCCGCAGAACATCCAGAACGGGCGTGACCCCGCCGTCTTCCAGGGCCTCAATCCCCCGGGGCCGGAGGCTTCGATCGGATATGGCATCCCGAATCTGCTGATCGACCATGCGATGCGCAATCCGCATGTGCCGCCCGGCTTCTGGCGCGGCGTGAACCTGAACCAGAACACGATCTATCTCGAATGCTTCATGGACGAGCTCGCCCATGCGGCGGGCAAGGACCCGCTCGAATTCCGCCGGGCGCTGATGAAGAACCATCCCAAGCATCTGGCAGTTCTCAATGCGGTCGCCGAGAAGGCGGAATGGGGCAAGACCCTGCCGGCCGGGGTCTATCGCGGCATCTGCCAGACCATGGGTTTTGGCTCCTATGTCGCGGCGGTCGCGGAGGTTTCGGTCAGCGCAGAGGGCAAGCTGAAGATTCACCGTATCGTCGCGGCGACCGACCCGGGCCACGCCGTCAACCCGGCCCAGATCGAGCGCCAGGTCGAGGGCTCCTTCGTCTATGGCCTTTCGGCGGCGCTCTATGGCGAGTGCACGGTCAAGGACGGGCGCATGGTCGAGGAGAATTTCGACACCTACACCGTGCTGCGCCTGGATGAGATGCCGGTGGTCGAGACGGTGATCGTTCCGTCCGGCGGTTTCTGGGGTGGCGTCGGCGAACCGACGATCGCGGTTGCCGCCCCGGCGGTGTTCAACGCGATCTTCGCGGCGATCGGCAAGCGTGTGCGCTCGGTCCCGCTGAAGAACATGGATCTGCGGAAGGCCTAGGACCCGGCGTGTGACGCGCCTCGGCTTCGCCACAGCCCTCCTGCTCGGAGGACTGGCTTCCTCCCGGCCGGGCGCGGCGCTGGAGCCCTACGCCGTCGTCGGGGACGCGATTCCAAAGGCTCTCGGCGCGCGTGTCGGCGATGTGGCGCGAGGGCAGGCCATCCTGCGCGACCGGGAGCGCGGCAATTGCCTGATCTGTCATCAGGGGGCGGATCCGGCAGAGCCGTTCCAGGGTGCGATAGGACCGCCACTGGCCGGCATCGGGGCCCGGCTCGACGCCGGGCAGATCAGGCTGAGGCTGGTCGATTCATCGCGGCTCAATCCGGAGACGGTGATGCCGCCCTATTACCGGACCGAGGGCTTGCACGATGTCGGCCCGGTCTATCGTGGCAAGCCGGCTCTGTCGGAGCAGGAGATCGAGGATGTCGTTGCCTATCTCGCCACTCTCAAGACATTCTGAGTCCGCCCCGAGCCGGCGTGACATCGTCGTCGGTGCTGCGGCCGGGATCGGCCTTGCCAGCCTGCCGAAGGTGGCGATGGCTGCGACGCAGCCGGCGCTGCCGGAGCTGATCGCGCGGCTGACCGATGGCGCGGTGCCGGAGCGCGGCAGGATCACGCTGGAGATTCCGGCGCTCGTCGAGAACGGCAATTCGGTCGATACGAGTATCGTGGTCGAGAGCCCGATGACGGAGGCGGACCATGTCCGCTGGATTCATCTTATCGCCGAGAAGAACCCGTTCCCGGACATGGCGCGGTTTCATCTTGGCCCCCGCTCCGGCCGCGCCGAGGTCGCGACCACTTTGCGGCTGGCGACCTCGCAGAAGGTTACCGTCGTCGCTGCGCTCAGCACGGGGGGCTATCTCATGAGCGATGCCGATGTCGTCGTGACGTTGAGCGCCTGCATCGACGGCGGATGAGGAGAGATCTCCGATGGCATTCAACGCCCGCATCAGCATGCCGACGGAAGCTCGCGCCGGCGAGATCATCGAGATCCGCGTTCTGACGCGGCATCCGATGGATCGCGGCGGCCAATCCGACGGCAAGGGAGGCACCGTTCCGCGGAAAATCCTGAACCGGCTGACGGCGACCTATTCCGGGGAACCGATCTTCCGGCTCGACATGTATACGGGGGTCTCGGCCAATCCCTTCGTCTCCTTCACGACGCGCGCGGTCGAGACGGGCGACATCGTCTTCGAATGGCGCGAGGACGGCGGAGCGGTCTTCACCCGGACGGCCAGGCTGACGGTGACGTGAGCCCGGGCGATGTGGTTGAAGCTGGCCTTGGGACTCCTGATCGCGACGCTCGGCACAGCCGCGGGCGGCGAAGAGATCACCTCGGGGAGCGCCTTCCTGTCGCCCGATCTGCGCCGGCAGCAGGATGATCCGACGCGAAACCCGGCCTGGTTCTGGGTCGAGCAGGGTCAGGAACTTTTCAGTCGCAAGCCGGGGGCCAGCCAGGCCTGCAGCCAGTGCCATGCCGAGCCGGAGAGGAGCCTGCGTGGCGCGGCGACGCATTATCCGCGGGTGGATGCCGGCACCGGGCAGCTCCTGAATCTCGAGGGGCGCATCGAACAGTGCCGCGTGGAGCGGCAGAAGCAGCCGGCCTTCGGCTATGAGAGCGGTGAGCTTCTGGCGCTGACGGCCTATGTCGCTTCGTTGTCGCGGGGCTTGCCGATGGACGTCGAGACCCGCGGTCCGGCACAACCTTTCTACGACGCGGGCAGGGCCTTCTTCGAGCGCCGCCAGGGGCAGCTCAACCTCTCCTGCAAGCAATGCCATGACGGGCTGGTTGGCCAGAAGTTGCGCGGCGACACGATCAGCCATGGCGCGGGGACCGGCTATCCGGCCTATCGGCTGGAATGGGACGGCGTCGGTTCGCTGCATCGGCGCTTGCGCGCCTGCTCGCTCGGCGTCCGGGCGACGCAGTTCGACTACGGCGCGCCGGAATATCTGGCGCTCGAGCTCTATCTTGCCGGGCGTGCGCGCGGCCTGCCGATCGAGACGCCGGCCATGCGGCGTTAGATCATCGGACCGGATATCGTATCCGGTCCGATGATCTAACCATCTGTGATTGCATCGGCTTTCCCGAAAACCGCAATCCACTTTTCGGGCCGATGCTTTAGCTCTTGGCGGACCGACCGGGAACCGTCACGATCCCGGCACATTCATGTCGGAGATCCGGCGAATGCCTCGCCTGCCTGTCCTGCTTGCCGCCCTCGGGTTCGCCAGCGTTGCCGTTGCCCAGCCGGCTCCCGAACCTCCGGCTGCTGTTGCGGTCCCGTCGAGTCCGGCGCCCTTCGTTCTGAAGGACACTGAGGTCCGGACGATCCATGCCAAGACGCTGCAGCGCGACTACGAGATCTATGTCAGCCTGCCGGTCTCCTATCACTCCTCGCCACGCCGGCGCTTTCCCGTGCTGTTCGTCACCGATGCCGATTACGCCTTCCCGCTGGTGCGCAGCATTGCCCGCCGGGTCGGCAATCGCGGCCAGGGGCTGGAAGAGTTCATTCTGGTCGGTCTCTCCTACGCGCTCGGCGACACGCCGCAGTTCAGCCGCCGCCGGGACTACACGCCGACGCCCAATGGCGAAAAGACGAAGGACGAATCCGGCCGGACACCGATCTTCGGCGAAGCAGAGCCCTATCGCCGCTTTCTTGCCGACGAGGTGATGCCCTTCGTTGCCGCGACCTATCGCACCGACACCAATCGCAGCATCTTTGCCGGCCATTCCTATGGCGGGCTGCTCGGCGTCCACATCCTGCTGACCGAGCCGAAGATGTTCTCGCATTATATCATCGGCAGCCCTTCGCTCTGGTACGACCAGAAGGTGATGCTTGCGCGCGAGCGCACCTATGCCGAGACGAACAAGGACCTGAAGGCCGATGTGCTGATGGCGATCGCTTCCTTCGAGACGATCAGCAAGGCCTCGCCGCGCTATAGCGGCAAGCTCGACATGATCGCCGACCTGCAGGAATTCGAGAAGGCGCTCCGCTCGCACAACTATCCCGGCCTGAAGCTGACCACGGAGATCATCCAGGACGAGGATCATCTCACTGTCTTCCCCGCGATCATCACGCGTGGGCTGATGTGGGCGCTGCCGGCAAAGCGGAGCTGAGCGGTCAGYCCTTCTTATCGTCGGCCTTTCCATTCTTGGCCTTGCCGCGGCCCTTCGGCTTCGTCCGGTTCTGGTAGCTTGCATTGCCAAGGCCGGTGCCGATGGTCAGCACCGCCCAATGCTCGACATCCTGCATTGACGGCATCTCGCTCAGTCCCTGGATGACGGCGTCGTTATGCATCACGACCGTCGTCTCGTGTCCGCCGATCTCGGGGACCATCTCGCGGATGCTCTCGACCAGGTTGAACCGGCTGCTTTGCCAGTTGCCAGGCAGGTTCTGCGCGCCGCGGTCGATCGAGCCGTCCCGTTCGATCAGGCCGGGGCAGCCGACGCCGATAAAGGGAGCAACGCGGAGGCCCGCCTTGCCGGCCTGCTTGATCTGGGCATCGAGCATCTTGCCGAGCCGCTTGATTGCGTCGTCGCGATTGGTCTCCTCGTCGGCGTGGCGCCAGAGTTCGGATTGCCAGACCTTGGCCTTGGCGAGGTCAGGCGCCTTGTCCTGGCGCAGCTCGACGATGCCGGCGCGAATATTCGAGCCGCCGATATCGACGGCGACGAGGCTGTCATAGGCCTCGAAGATCCATTTCGGCGCAAGATGGGCGCTACCGACCAGCCCGGCCTCGTCGGGATGATGGCGGATCGGCACAAGGTCGATACTATGTCCGTCGGTCTGCAGGATGATGCCGGCACGCGCGATCGCAAGCTCGCCGACCCTGCTCTGGCGGAATCCGCCGCCGACCACGATACGCTCGACGGTGCTCCAGGGCTTCAGCCTGGCGAAGCGGCGAATGACGAAGGCCAGCGACTGGGCGTAGCGTTCGATGGCGCTGAGGATGAGAGCCGCCTCGCGCGGCTCGCCTTCCCCCAGCAGCGCATCGAGCTCCTTCTTGCCGATCTTGTCGGAGTCGACCGTGATGGGGTCTTCGCCGGTCCGGCGCAGGTGCTCGCGAAGGGCGTCGAGATGCTCGAGAAATGCGCCACGTTTAGCCTTGTCGCCAACGAAGCCGTCCTCGTCGCGAACCTCCAGATTATAGCTGGTGACGACAACCGAAGGCAGGTCATCCACTCCGTGAGGACCGCCCGCGCGTGCTTTCGTCGTCATTTCGGCTGCCATGTTCCGCTATCCCCCGTGTGGACTCCCGAAGGGAACGGCCTCGGTGCTCCCAGGGTTCCGTAAGCTGGCGGCATATCGCCTCCTGGGATGAACAGCGCATGGCGCCCCTGCGCGGCGCGCGCGGGGAAGACCGCCCCCTGCGATTGACCTCGCGGGGCCTCTTCCCTTCCATGGCGGCCAAGGCGCGACGGTCGATGCGCCATGGCTGGTTTCCGGGGATATGCGATGCTTGAGTTTCTTCTGCGCGCGGTGCTGATCGGTGTCGGCGCGACAATCCTGTTCGATCTCTGGGCCCAGTTCCTGAACCGCGCCTTCGGCCTGCCGACTCCGAACTGGGCTATGACCGGGCGCTGGTTCGGCCATCTGGCGCAAGGTCGACTGGCGCATGAGGATATTGGACGCTCCGAGCCGGTGGCGAACGAACGCGCCCTCGGCTGGATCGCGCATTACCTGATCGGCATCCTGTTCGCGGCGGTCCTGCTGGCGATCTGGGGGCTCGACTGGGCCCGCAATCCGAGCCTCGCGCCTGCTCTGATCGTCGGTCTCGTCACGGTCGGCTGCGGCTGGTTCATCCTGCAGCCGGGAATGGGCGCCGGCATCGCGGCGTCGAAGAAGCCGAATGCCGGCCAGATCCGCGCCATGAACATCGCGGGCCATATCGTCTTTGGCGTGGGGCTCTATTGCTCGGCGCTCCTGCTGCGCTGAGCATGCCGGCGGCAGCTCCCCGGTTCAGGACCTTCCCCGGTTCAGGACCTGGCGAGAAGGGCCGTAAGCGCGGGCGACAGGCCGACGCTCCCGACCGGCGCCGGGAAGGCGAGATCGCCGCTTGCCGGTTTCGCCGTACCGCCATTGAGAGCGGCCAGGACCGCTTTCATGCCGGTCTGGACCGAGCAGATCACCGGAATATCGAGAAGTGGCTGGACGCGTGCGGCGAGGCCGGCAAGTCCGGCGCCGCCGAGAATGACGGCTCCGGCGCCGTCGCGTTCCGCCGTCTTGCGGCAGGCTGCGGCGAGCAGTGCAATCGAGCCATCGGGATCACGGGCGATATCGGCCCCCGTCGGAGTGACTGTTTCAACCGAGGCAAGCCGGCCGTCGAGGCCGATCATGGCGACGAATTCATGCAGGATCGGTCCCCAGCGCTCGCCGCCGGTGACGATCGAGAACTGCCGCGCCATCGCCGCGGCGGCCAGGCAACTCGCCTCCGCCATGCCGATGACCGGAACGGGAGAGACCTCCTTCAGGGCGTGAAGCCCTGGGTCGCCAAAGCAGGCGAGATAGACCGCGTCGCAGCCGGCGCCATGCTCGGCATAGGCCTCGAGGGCGGCATGGGCCGCAATCACCCCCGCGCTGCGGCTCGAAATATACTGCGCGCCGAAGCGGCCTGTCACCGGATGCAGGGCGACATTGGACGGAGCATGCGGCGCCACGACCTGCATGACGAGATCCGTCATCGCCTGGGTCGTGTTGGGATTGATCAGCAGGATACGCAAGAGAGCCTCGGGCAGGGTGCAGGCTTCAGGCTTAGCGAGCTCGAGGCCCCAGGCCAAGCGACCAGCGCGGACAAGGTCCAAGTCATGAATGTATACGGGGCGCTTCGCAGAGGCGCGGTGTGGGCGCTGCGATGGCCCCGATGCCTCTGGCGGGCGACCGCCACGGCCGAGAGCGCCGTTCGATGAGCCTGAGGGCGGAGGCGATGCTTGGACAAGGTGCTCAAAGTGGCGCGTTGCGATCTAAGCGCGAATAGCGCTGACCAATGGGCGATGAGAGGCGTTTGTGGGTTGATAGTGGGAGAGCGCTCCCTACCGTAAGGATCAAGGTCGGCCTCCGGTCTGTGGCGCTCAGGCGCGCGCAGACCGAAGGCGAGTGCGGGGCCTTTCCTTGCGCGGCACAAAACGGCTACATTCCGCGCTCATAATGCCGCAACTTTGCCACATGTCTGACAAGGGGCCAGCATGGTGAACTTAGTCTGTCGCGTGAGCCTTGCCGGCTTGCTGGCTGCTGGCTGCTCGCCACAAGCGATGCCAACGGTCGAAGCGATCACAAAGCCGACGGTCGAGACTTTTGCTCGGCTGGGGAGTTGGCGACCCTGGCAGTCTGCTCAAGCGGAGAAGCCGCAGACTGCGCCTCTCGTTCTCTCTGACCCCGCGCCGGAGGCGAACAAGCCAGATTCGATCGTGCGTGAGCCGGTAACGGTGACCAGGCCAGCGCCCAAGCTGACAGCGGTCGCTGTACGGGCCCCGAAGCCGGTCGCTCGGCCCGTTCAACCTATTGTGCCCGCTTCGATGCCCGAGGAACCCAGTAAGACCCCGCCGGCCCTCGTCTCTTGCCGCACGCATAACGAACCCGGCCAGCGCGTACACATGGAGTGTAGTCCTGTCGATTGATAGAAGGCGGTGAACAGGTAACTGGAGCGCGAGCAAATCGCGGGCTATCAAGGTCCACGAGGCATTGATTGCATTGCTGTGCGGGCACAAACCTGAAGAAGGAGTGTCCGGTATCTCGGGTTCGGTAGGACCAATACCGGGGCATAACTATGTTTGTTCTGTTCAACCCGGTTGCCGGAAGGGCTCGTGGGTTCTCGGCTTGCGATCTCGCAAAACTCTTTCCCAATATCGGAGGCCGCGTCGGGCATGATCGGATCGCGTGCCGAACTCGGTGTGTTGCCACTCGGCACTGCGAATTTGTTCGCGCAGGAACTCGGGATCCCGCTTGATATCGTGGAAGCCGCTCGCCTTATCAATGAGGGATATTCAGTGCCGGTCTATCCGGGACTGTACTCTGCTGTGGGGCGTCGAGAACGAGTATTCGTCCAAACTCTAGGAGTTGGATTCGATGGTGCGGTTGTTCGCCGCCTGAACAAAGATGCGAAGAAGATAATTGGTAAACTCGCATACGTCATCGCGGCTATACAGTGCCTGCTGGTGCATCGAGACCAAAAATTCTCCGTGCGCATCGATGGAGGCCCCGATGAACTTGTTTCGGGACTGCTGGTGATGAAGGGCCGGTTCTACGCAGGGTCCTTCATTATAAGCGAAAATGCCACGCCAAAGGCATCAGGTTTCATTGTCGCGCTTCAACGTGAAGGAAGCCGTTTCGCGCAGTTGAAGTCCGCATTCTGTATCGCCACAAATAGGTTTTCGTCGCTTTCGTTCATTGAAATGAGACGCGCCGACCATGTCTCCATTCGTGGTACATCGGATGTACAAATCGATGGCGATCTGGCGCCGCCGCCCCCGGCGGACATTCGTGCCGCAGGCTCATGTGTCCATGTTCGCGTGGCCCGATCGACAGCAGCGAACAGCATCCGTGTGTCGCGATCAGCTTCTGTGCGTTGATCTTGCGCGGTTTCAGGCCAGGGGCCTCGTTCCTGCCCAGCGATGTCACAGTCCGTGGGGACAACCGATCTGCACAGAGGACCATAGCTCGCGCTTTCAACACGATCGAGGCCCGCCTAGTGCCTTCGCAGTGGCGGGCCAATAATGAAACGCGTCGGGGCTGCCTTGGTTATGGGGGAGTGGGCGAGCGGTGCTCGCGATCAACAAGTCGCCTGAGCTTCCTGGCGCCCTGGCGATAAGAGACCGCCGCGTTGGAGCAGTCAGGGGGGCGTTGGGATTGGTCGACGCCGTATCTGGATTAACGCGCGGAAGCCCGCGAGCATCGGCGTTTCGATGAAGCGAAAAACGACATAGGCCAGCAATACGCTCATGCCGACAGACGCGAGCATGACCGGAATGCTCTGCGCCTGATCGAGCCAGGGCAGCTTGGTGGCTACGATCCGCATTGGCTCGATCACCATCAGGTGGGTCAGGTAGAGCGAATAGGACATGCCGCCGAGCGCAAGCAGGGCCCGATTCCGACAGGCGAGGCCGGATGCTTCGGCCAAGAGTGCGGTCAAGAGAACTGCTGTGACGATGATGAGCGCCACAGCCGCTGGCGGCTCGTGCCACGCCACGCAGATCGTGACGACGCCGCCGGCAACGATCGCGGACACGACCTTCATTGTCCTGCGCAACGGAGGCATCCAGAGCCGCGCGGCAAGCCAAACATAGTAGAGAGCAATGCCGATCACGAAGAAGCCGGTCACCCTCCCCCCATAGGTCGAGCAGACCCGCCCGCATGGGGCAAAATGCTGAACCGCCTGCAAGAGCAGTAGCACAACCGCAGCGATCAGTGGCGCCCACCTCTTGCTTATCGCGAGCGCGACACCAAACAGCACGTAGAAAAACATTTCATAGTTGAGGGTCCAACCGACGCGCAGCACCGGCGGCTTGTCGGCCGGAACGAACAGAAGGCTCTCGAGCAAGTGCGGCCACGTATAGGGTGTAAAAATGAAGAAAACCGCAGTTGCGATCCAGTAGAGAGGCACCACACGGACAAGGCGTTTGAGCAGGAACCCGGTGCTATCCTGGCGTGTCACATGGGTGATGATGAAACCGCTGATCGCGAAGAAGATGGACACGCCATAGAATTCAGTTGAGATGCCGCGGACGATCTGAAAATCGCTGTGGTAGAAACTCACTCCAAGCGCCGCCAAGCCTCTGAGCAATTGCAGATTGTAGATCATCCCGGCGCAGCCCCCGATGCGCCGAATGACGCGTTGAAATTGTTCCGCGTCGCAGTTTCGACCGCCTCTGCAGACACCCTCTTCCTTCATGATGCATGACAACGCGGATCGCAATATCGCGGCCGATCGGGGCACTTGTCAGTGCAGGCCAACGCGACGCTCGGGCTTCGCCGACTCTGGATGCCGCGCGCAGGCGATCGCTGACAGAAGAGCCTCCGTGGCGATGCAGTGCTGATGGGAGGTCGTCCGCAAGAAGCGCGCGACATGGCCAGGGCGCGCCACAAGGCGGGAATACCGGGCTTGAAAGCCTTCCGAAAACGCCAGTGAGCAGGCGTATCGAGAATGAATGGTGCCCCTGGCCGGGATCGAAATATAAGCCTAATGCATTGTTATCAAACTGATATTCAATCAATTATCTTCATAAAGGCCATCAAATAAGCCAACAATCCTATTCGGCAGGCACTCACGCATTCCGGCGCATTGGGGCGCATCACTTATCAACAGATACGTCGGCATGCCGCGCTACTGAAGCGGTTGCTGAAGGCCGCGACACGTCTGAGAACAGAGATGTGGATCTGCCGGAAAAACGGCCGCTCAGCGAAGATGGTAATAATGCGCAACGAGGCTGCCTTACACGTTTGCGCGGATCTCAATTCGTAGAACTTTGCTCGACCTGACCCAGGAGGCGCTGCGCGGCGAGGTCCGCAAGCCGAGGCTCAAACTCCGTGATAGGCTCGCCCAGGCGAAGCAAAGCTCGGAGCCTACCAGGCCGCAACAACTGCGGCAGCTACATCCAGTCACAGCACGCCTCGGCAGCCCTTAACCGCCCTCATTGCGTCTGACGATAATGACTTCGGCGCCGGCGTCGAGGCAGCGCCGCGCCCATCATTCGTCCGGTTCTAGTGAAATTAATTGCACAACAGGGTGGGAAAAAACCCCGTAGAGACCATCTCGAAATTGGCTCTACGGGGTCTCAGGCACCCGACACCTCTGGGGGAGTAGTCGGGGGGTTCGGAGATGGAGAAGTCTCAGGCTCTCCGCAACTGCGGCTCCTGGCCGTCGAGGCGGGTCATGGCGGAGGTTTTGCCACTCCTTATGCTGAGCCCGGTGAGCAGCCCGGTCAACCACGCACACGTTCATGCCTCGCTCCGTCGGAAGAAGCGCACGGCTGCATCGAGCTTCGGGCCACTGTTGGCGACAATGATGCGGCCAAGGCTTTCCGTCGCGGAGATGCCGTCGGCCATCATATGCGCAACAATCGCTTCCCGCACCTCATCGAGTGCCTTCACAAGCCTGGCGGCGCGGTCCTCGATGGCGTCATGAGCATTGCGCATCGCATCGAGGCGACCTCGGCCTGGGCACCACGCTGCACGCTGCATGAGCCCGGTGCGGCCCTTGGCGGCAGCCTTCAGCCGCGCAGCCTGGTCCTCCATGTCGATTTGGTCCTCGGCCCCCTCGCCGTGGCCTTGCCCGTTTGCAGACATTCCGAAGGTCGCAGGAGGGTGGATTGTGCCTTGGTGGACTTGGACGTGGCCTGTACTGGGCTGGGTGATCCTCCTGTTGGCATTTTCCGTCGGCGGCGGGGGCGCCACCGCGGCTGCGGGAATAGCCCTGCTAGGCACGGTGTTCGCGGCCGTTCACCACGCGGAGGTGGTCGCGCACCGCGTCGGCGAGCCGTTTGGAACGCTCGTTCTCGCCGTGGCGGTCGCGGTGATTGAGACGGCACTGATCATCTCGATCACGATTTCAGCTCCAGCCGAAAACACCGGATTGGCACGCGACGCGGTATTCGCCGCTGTCATGATTGTGTGCAATGGCATCGTGGGCGCCTGTCTACTCTTGGGCGGCGCCCGCTACCACGAACAGGGATTTCAACTCCAGGGGGCGAGCGCGGCCTTGGCGGTGTTAGCCGCGCTGACCGGCCTCACCCTGATCCTTCCAAACTTTGCGGCCAGCGAACTCGGTCCGCAATACAGCATATCGCAACTCGTCTTCGCTGGGCTTGTGTCTCTGGTGCTCTATAGCTCCTTTGTTTTCGTCCAGACCGTACGGCACCGCGATTACTTCCTCCCACTCCAAACCGACAACGAGGAAGTGCACGCGCCTCCTCCCACTAACGGAATCGCTGTTCTGAGCGCCGGCCTTCTTTTCGTCTCCCTGGTCGCCGTCGTCGGTCTCGCCAAATTTCTGACGCCCATGGTGGAACTTGGAGTAACGCGCCTTAGGGTGCCGAAAGCCGTCGTGGGAATTATCATCGCTGCGCTGGTGCTACTGCCCGAAGGAGCGCGGCCTCGGGCAATCGAATGCAGACCAGTTTGAACCTGGCGCTGGGATCCGCGCTCGCGACAATCGGCATGACCATACCGGCCGTTGCTGCTGTTTCGATCATGCTTGGGCAGCCGCTCACACTCGGCCTGGATGCAAAGGATCAAGTCCTGCTGGCGCTGACGCTGCTTATCAGCGTGATCACCTTGGGCACCGGCCGGACCACGGTGCTTCAGGGAGTCGTGCATCTGGTCCTCTTCGCCGTTTTCTTGTTCTTTGCGGTGGTGCCGTAAGGCACGGCGCATAAGCGAGCCGAACACCCGCTTCCGGATCCAGTTCGGACATCGACCTCGGTGCACTATCTCGGCCGGAACTGGCCCATGGCTGCCCCCTCGGCCTTCTGGTTCCGGGCAGCGCTCGCGTCAACGACCTTCGCGCCAGGTTCACCAGGTCATGTTTTGCGGCGTTCCTGTTCGTCGCCGTAGGGCCGTAAGGCTTGGTCGAGGGCAGCCGCACGACCACGAACGCGGCTTGCGGCCCCCGGCAAGAGGCGTATTTTGTATAGCACTTCCTCGCTGACCTTTGCGGCGCGGCCTCTCGCCGGTGACAAGGGGCACGGCATGTCGACGGTCGCACCCTGATCGGGACGCGATCATGAGATTGCCGCTCGCGCGCTCGGGAGGATGCCATGGGCATGTCTATCGGCGCCGTCTCAAGTACTCCGGGGCGCACAACCCCTTGGCCCGCACTGATCCTGCTCGGGCTGCTGGGCGCGTGCCAGCAGGCCGAAGCCCCGGCACCGGAGATCCGGCCCGTCAAAACCATTACGGTCGAGCGCCGCGCCGATGAGCAATCCGTGTCCCTGACCGGACAGATCCGGGCCCAGAATGAGGTCAGCCTCGCCTTCCGCATCGACGGTCGCATGCTGGAGCGGCCGGTCAATGTCGGCGATCAGGTCAAGCCCGGTCAGGTCGTGGCGCGGCTTGACCCGCAGAACCCGCAGAATGCCCTCCGCTCGGCTCAGGCCAGCCTGTCGGCCGCGCAGGGTCAGCTTACCCAGGCGAGGAACACCTTCGGGCGGCAACAGAGCCTGCTCCAGAAGGGTTACACGACCCGCGCCCAGTTTGATGACGCCCAGCAGTCGTTGCAGACCACCGAGGCGCAGGTGGATTCCTCACAGGCGCAGTTGCGCAACGCCCAGGACCAGCTCGGCTACACCGAACTCCAGGCTGACGCACCCGGCACCGTGACCGCCAAAGGGGCGGAGCCCGGCGAGGTGGTGAGGGCCGGGCAAATGATCGTCCAGGTCGCTCGTCAGGGCGGGCGGGACGCCGTGTTCGACGTGCCGGCGCAACTCGTCCGCATGAGGCCGCGTCAGGCGACCATCACCATCGCGTTGGCGGACGACGCCACCGTGAAGGCCATCGGCAGGGTGCGGGAGATCGCACCGCAAGCCGATCCGGTCACGCGTACCTACCAGGTGAAGGTCGGTCTGACGGACCCGCCCACCGCCATGCGTCTCGGCTCGACCGTGGTCGGGCGGGTCTCCGAGACCTCCGGCGAGGTGATTGAGGTCCCGGCAACGGCGCTGACCGAAGCGAATGGACGTCCGGCGGTCTGGGTGGTCGATCCCGCCGCGCAAACCGTGTCACTGCGCAATATCGACGTGGTCCGCTACGACCCGGCCAGCGTGACTATCTCCCAGGGCATCGAAGCCGGCGACGTCGTCGTCACCGCTGGCGTCCAGGCCCTGCGACCTAGGCAGAAGGTCCGACTGCTCGGAGCTACGTCATGAGGCTCAATCTGTCCGAGTGGGCAATCCACCATCGTTCCTTCATCGTTTTCCTGATGCTCATCGTCCTGACTGCGGGGAGCGCCTCCTACTTTGCCCTGGGGCGGGCCGAGGATCCGGCATTCTCCGTCAAGACCATGATTGTCAGCGCTGGATGGCCCGGCGCGACCCTTAACAACACGCTTCAGCAGGTTACTGAGCGCCTCGAACGGAAGCTCCAGGAGACCCCGCATCTCGACTACATCCGCAGTTACACGACACCCGGCCAGACGACGATCTTCGTCAACTTGAAAGGCGAGGTTGCGGCCCGGAACGTCCCTGACATCTGGTACCAGGTCCGCAAGAAGATCGGCGACATCCGGAACACCTTGCCCCAGGGAGTGACCGGCCCGGGCTTCAACGACGAGTTCGGCGACACCTATGGGATCGTCTACGGCTTCACTGCCAGTGGGTTCACCCACCGCGAGCTGCGCGACTACGTCGAGGATACCCGCTCGCGGCTTCTCCTGGTGCGCGACGTGTCCAAGATCGACGTCGTCGGGGCGCAGGACGAGAAAATCTATATCGAGTTCTCGACCGAGCAACTCGCAGGGCTCGGGCTCGACAATGCCGCCCTCGTCGCGACCCTTCAGAAGCAGAATGCCGTCGCCCCCGCGGGGGTGGTCGAGACCGGCAACGAGAAGCTCCTGATCCGGGTATCGGGAGAGTTCCGCTCCGAGCAGGACCTGCTGGCGGTCAATTTCGTTGCCAACGGGCGCATCATCCGCCTGAGCGACATCGCCACGGTCCGGCGCGCCTACGGCGATCCGCCTCAACCGATGTTCAGGGCCAACGGACAGCCCGCCATCGGGATTGCCATTTCCATGCGGGACGGCGGCGACGTGCTGGCGCTCGGCCGGAATATCGCAAATGCCATGGCAGCGATCCGAGTGGACCTGCCCATTGGGATCGAGCCTGTGCTCGTGGCCGACCAGCCGGTGACGGTCGAGCACTCGATCAAGGAATTCATGAAGACACTATGGGAGGCCGTCGCCATCGTTCTGGTGATCAGCTTCCTCAGCCTCGGTCTGCGGGCGGGCGCAGTCGTCGCGCTGTCGATCCCGCTGGTTCTCGCCATGGTGTTCATGACGATGGCGTATGCCGGCATCGACCTGCAACGGATCTCGCTCGGCGCGCTCATCATCTCCCTCGGCCTCCTGGTGGACGACGCCATGATCACGGTCGAGACGATGATCACGCGGCTCGAACAGGGCGCCAGCAAGGAGGACGCCGCCACCTTTGCCTACACGTCGGTCGCGTTCCCCATGCTGACCGGCACCCTGGTCACCGTGGCGGGCTTCGTCCCCATTGGCTTCGCCCGCAGCTCCGCTGGGGAATACACCTTCTCGATCTTCGCCGTGGTCGGCATCGCGCTCGTCGCGTCGTGGTTCGTCGCCGTGCTCTTCTCGCCGCTGCTCGGGGTCTGGCTCCTGCCCAGGCAAGCGAAGCACGCCCATGCCGAGCCGGGGCGGCTGATGCGGGCGTTCCGGCGTTTTCTCATCGTCGCCATGCGGGCGCGCTGGGCCACCATCCTGGCGACGCTTGTCCTGTTTGGGCTCGCGCTCTACGGAATGCGCTTCGTCCCGCAGCAGTTCTTCCCAGCCTCGGACCGGCCCGAACTGCTCGTCGATCTCAAGCTTCCTCAGAATGCCTCGATCCAAGCGAGCGAGACCGTGGTCAGCCGGCTCGACGGTATCCTGAAGGGTGACGGCGAGATCGACCACTGGAGCACCTATGTGGGCCGTGGCGCCGTCCGGTTCTATCTACCGCTGAATGTCCAGCTCCCGAATGACTTCTTCTCGCAGGCGGTGATCGTCACGAAGAACCTTGAGGCCCGGGAGCGGGTCAGGGCCCGCTTGGAGAGGGTGCTGGAGACTGAGTTCCCGAGCGTCGTCGCCCGGGTGTATCCGCTTGAGCTTGGGCCGCCTGTGGGTTGGCCGTTGCAGTATCGCGTCACCGGACCCGACGTGAACACCGTCCGTGAGACCGCATTCAAGGTCGCCGACGTGATGGGCTCGGATTCGTATGTCCAGAAGATCAACTTCGAGTGGATCGAGCCGGCACGAACCTTTCAGATCCGTGTCAACCAGGACGAGGCCCGGCTGCTGGGCCTAAACTCCCAGGATGTGGCTCAGGCCCTCAACGGTGTCGTGACCGGCGCGTCGGTAACCCAGGTGCGGGACGGCATCTACCTCATCGACGTCGTCGTCCGCGCCGGCAGCGAGCAACGCACCTCGCTGGCGGCCCTGCGCGATCTTCAGCTTCCGCTGCCGAACGGCCGGACGGTGCCGATCACCCAGCTCGCATCCGTGGATTACGGTCTGGAGTTTCCGCTCGTCTGGCGGCGGGATCGGGTGCCGAGCCTCGTCGTGCAGGCGGATGTCGCTCCCGGCGCCCAGTCGGCATCGATCGTCGAGGAGCTGGCCCCCAGGATGGACAAGCTGATTGCGAGCCTGCCCGGCGGCTACAACGTGGCCGTCGGCGGCACGGCGGAGGAGAGCGCCAAGTCGCAGGCGTCGGTGATCGCGGTCGTTCCCCTCATGTTTGCGCTGATGCTCATTCTGCTCATGGTGCAGCTCCAAAGCTTCCAGCGCCTGTTCCTGGTGCTGAGCGTGGCGCCCCTGGGTCTGATCGGGGTCGTTCTGGCTCTTCTGCTGGTGAACAAGCCGCTCGGGTTCGTCGCCATCCTGGGTGTCCTCGCGCTTGTCGGCATGATCGCGCGCAACTCGGTGATCCTGATCGACCAGATCGAGACGGAAAGAGCCCATGGGCTGCATCCGTGGGATGCCGTCGTAGAGGCAACGGTGCACCGCTTCCGTCCCATCCTGCTAACAGCGGCGGCGGCGATCCTGGGCATGATTCCAATTGCCCCAACGGTGTTTTGGGGCCCGATGGCCTACGCTATCATGGGCGGGCTTGCGGTCGCGACAGGGCTGACGCTGATATTCCTACCGGCGCTGTACGTCGCATGGTTCCGAATAAGCTCGCCGGTCGTGATAGAGGCGTCCGAGCGGCCGCCCGAGGCGGCACCGGCCCTGGAGGGCGCGACCGCCAAATGACGGCAGGTACAACGCAGCACCGGCTTGGCAAAGGAAGGTGGCGGTCCACGCCTGACGCGAACGCACGATCCGGTCTCCTCGCCGAGCAGGTATTGTGTCTGCCTGGGGCGTCTTCACACGGTCAAGGTTCCGGACCGGCCTTATCGCGCTGCCGCCGGCAAGCGGACCTTCTGAATGCCGGCTTTAGATCAACTTCGGCCCCCAGGTGGTACAGGCTTGAAAGTCTCACTTGGGTCGAGAGCGGTGATCAGGTGCTCGCCCGAGACCTGACATTGGCGAGCTTGCCGCAAAGCGGACCTCGCCATGGTCTGAGAAGGGCGGGAAGCCGAAGTTCAATGGTCATGGACCCGAGGCCGGGGCGCGGCCTTGAGCGGGAGTTGGGTCGAGCCCCGAAACGCGGCAGCTTCGCCGGTCACTCAGTTTCGGCGCTCTACGCGTCTTTCCGTACGGTTAGTACGCCGATCAGTGCGTCGAACGTCCCGTCCAGTGCGCCGATCCTGACGCCGGTTCATACCGGTGGTTTCGGCCTGGGACTGTGATGACTTCAGTACCGCTGCAGTCCCTGTCAGGGTCAATACGGCCGCCGACCACAACAACGAAAGGCCGCGTCGACGTGTGATCCCTTCCGAGTTGAAGACTTCGCTCATGTCCGGGCTCCTCGCGTTCAATGAACCGCTTTTCCGGCCCCCGCCGCCCATCCAGACCGACGTGTTCGAAGCCCTCACATGCGTTCGCAAACCACGGTGAGAAACCATCAACGTCACTCATTGGAGCATTGTTTATGGACCTCGAAGGGGTGTCACACAAGCGTATTGGGTCGGAAGCCGAAATCCGGCCAAGAGTGTCCATTCGCGGACATGGCCCAGCTACGCCCTCTGGCAGGCGAGACCCGACCGACAGCCCATCGCCGCTGAC